>PRDJ01000023.1 GCA_003345555.1 Candidatus Thorarchaeota archaeon | reverse complement strand
GGCAGCGATGTCCGGCTACGTAGCCTCCTCCGTCGAGAGGATGCGGAATGAGCTCGGACTGGGTGAACTCAAGGATATCTCTGTCCGCTGTGCCGGCGGAAAAGCCGTATTCAGGAAGATATCGTCTGGCAAGGAACAGCCAATCATTCTGGCCGCCATTATGGACCGCAACGTGAGATATCACTCAAGAGCTTTAGGTAAAGCAGCCACAAAGATTAGAGCACTAATGCGTCGGAGAGCATAGCGTCAGCTCCAATATCTAGGTAACACCTACAAAAGCTTCAAGTGACAGGCAAGAGGATTCTCTCTTTGCCATTCCCTCGGTTCAGGAGCATATCCTTTTTGCCAAAGAAAAGAGAGAGAGCCGCAAAGGTTGAAGAGGCAGAGGAACCAACAATAATAGAGATTTTCCTCTTCAAGTCAGATGCGTGCGTGTTCTGTCCAAGAGCCGAGGAGGTGATACGAGAAACTATTGAGGACTTCGATGCCTCAGTATTCAAGTTTACAGTAATCAACGTGACTGAGAGCCCCGAGGCCGCAGAGAAGTACGGAATCTTTGCTCTGCCGACTGTTATGATCGGAGGGGTTTCAATCACTGGCATACCAGAGCCTGAGATGCTCCTCAAGATGATTCTTGGGGCTAAGGTGACAAAGAAGAAAGGTGCAGCAGAATGAGCGAGTTTACCATTGAGCGCGTTAAGACCGGTATTCCCGGCTTGGATGAGCTGATAGAGGGAGGCTTTCCCAGAGGTGATACGATTCTCATCGCAGGGAAGGCGGGCACAGGGAAGAGCATCCTTGCAATCCAGTTTCTGTTTAAGGGTGCAACGCTCTATAATGAGTCCGGCGTGTTGGTGACTTTGGAGGAGCCGCCTCACCTAATCCGACGAAACATGCTCAGGTTCGGAATGGACCTTGCCCAACTGGAGCGAGCCGGCAGACTAGCGATAGTCGACTTATCGCCGTCAAAGGAAGTTACGCCGGTTACAGTAGGGGAATACCCCAGCTTTGACCTTTCTGGTCTTGAGGCAATCATCTTGAACCACGTTAAGAGGCTCAATGCAAAAAGGGTCGTCATTGACACGCTGTCGATTATGGCATACAAGTTCAGGAGTCGTGATATCCTTCGGGAGGAATTCTTCAAGCTCTGTGCTTCGATCTCACGGGCTGGCTGCACACTGCTCCTGACTAGTGAGATACCCGCACAGGATACAGGGCTCGGTGTCTTTGACATTGAAGCTTTCCTTGCATCAGGCGTCATCGTTCTCTACAATGAGAAAATCAGTGACACATCTAGGTCACGTTCTATCGAAGTCCTGAAGCTTAGGGGCTCGAAACACAGTTCACGCATTCATTCTATGAGAATCACTGATGAGGGAATACGAGTCTGGCCAGGTGAAATCACTCCGGGCCACTAGCATCTAGAAACGGAAGCATAGGTCATGAAGAGGCCAACTCAACCCACACGAAAGAAAGCAGGTACACGCAAGAGCCCAGTGCCAGAAGCTCAAAAGAGCATCGTGGGACCTTGTCTAGGCCGCCCCGTAAACGTTCACCCCATGATAGGCGACATGGTGCAGTTTGGCCAATTGACCCAGCTATCGTACATGCTGGTGGGTCCCCTTGGATCCGGTAAGACAACTTACGCAGAGGCGTTCTTGGCAGAAGGGCTGAACCTTGGCTTCCCTGCTGTTTTCATCACTACGGATGTGTCGCCAAGGGTGATCAGGAATGACATGAGCAGGCACGGGTGGCCTATCGAAGCATGCGAGAAGGCAGGCTACTTCAAGTTCATTGATGCATATTCAGAGCGTATGGGCGCACCCAAGACCACGGCCGCTTACTCGTTATCGAAAATAGACGATATAACAGAGCTGGGGATTGTTCTTTCCGAAGCTCTTGAGAAGCTCGTGTGTGCTAGAGTAGTGATTGATAGCCTCTCCACTTTCATACTTCATTCGAGTCCCGAGACATTGCCACGGTCGATTCAGCGGCTCAGCGGCAGGGTGACACAGATTTCACATAGCATCATGTTCGTGTTAGAGGAGGGTGTACACGACGAAAAGACCTACGCAACCTACTCCTACCTGACTGACTCAGTACTTAAGTTCAAGATGGATGACACAGGTGCTGAACCAGTCTACTATGTTAGTCTGGAGCGGATGAGAGGAACTGAGGCCTCTAGGGCATGGAGACCTTTCGTCAGTGGATAACTGTCAAAGCTTTTAACCGAACTCATCACGAAGAAACCAACGACTGAGCGGAGTGGCTATGGTGGGTTCGCTGGTTCAGGTCACCCTGAGAGACATCCTGTGTGCATCTCTCTCCCTCGATGATGCTCTTTCAGCAATTCAGAACGCCGGCGCATCTGACCCTGACAATGCTGAGACTCTATACGGTCTTGCAAGAGCGGTCGAAGAAATCATACTCAGACGACCGGGCCTCGCAAGCACGAAATTCACGGAGCTGACAGTACGGCTTTCATTCGGCCAAGACCCAATCATGCCAGAGCTCGTGATGCTGCTCGATACCAGATACACAAGCGGGTACAGACGAGCAGAATCAGAACTCCTGCCCGACCTGAAGGCATTGCCGCAGCTGCTTGATGTGCTCGGAGAGCTCACTCAGGCGACGGAGACGGCTCTCCGGCTCAATCTCCGCCCTCTTGTCACCTTTCTGACAGACGAGATACTTCTAACCCTTGAAGCGATTTTCAATCGATTCCATGAGCCGGCGAGTATCCTTGCACTCCATGAGGTGCACTATCTAACATACAACCTTGTGAATGCTGCACTCTTTGACTGTGCAGAAGCGCTTCTGAACCGTCTCTTGGCTATGGCTCGCCAGATGAAGCTCGAGTCTCTTGCAGATGAGATTGCATTTGATGAAGCCTGTGCTCTCACAGAGCTAGGAATGTACGAAGAGACGCGAAAGATGCTTGAAGAAATAGATAGGAAAGCGCGGTTGAGTGAAGACTCCAGACGGCTCGCACAG
This sequence comes from Candidatus Thorarchaeota archaeon, assembly GCA_003345555.1. Classification (GTDB taxonomy): domain Archaea; phylum Asgardarchaeota; class Thorarchaeia; order Thorarchaeales; family Thorarchaeaceae; genus OWC5. Next base: position 2,362 of record PRDJ01000023.1, on the reverse strand, counting down.
ACCGCTCTACAGCTGAGTCTAAATGACACAAGAGATGATGGCGTTCCCTATGAGGCGGCACGCATTCTTGCAGACAAGGCTGCGAGATTGTACAAGGAGGGCACACAATCAGGAATTTGGACCGGCTCTGACTTGGCTCTGGTACTACTTGACATCGGGTCCAACATCTTGGTGACCGGTTGGCGCGAGGCAGTACCCCAAGCAGTTGGGTGGCTACGGGATGCCTCCGATGAATATCAGATTCTCCATGATATGAATGCAAACCAGTCGTTCTTTCACTACAAGTGCCTAGCGGCGTTGGGCTTGGCACACGGTCTGCTCGGTGATCATGCTAGTGTTGAACGTGCCATCAGCTATCTTCAAGGAGCCAAGTCCATTGTTGAGAACCTTGAGAAGTCTGGCTTCGATTGCGGCCCAGAAGCTTCGAGATGTGATCACGCCCTCGGGTGGATATGTCTCTCTACTGACTCAAACGAGTTCTGGAACGTAGGCATAGAGGCATTCAAGCGTGCTATCAAGGCAAGAGAAGATCTGTTGGCCAAGGCGGGCATTTCAGAATTGGAGCTCATAAGCAGTCGAGCGGGTCTTGCACTGTCACTTATGCGGTCCTCAAACGAATCGAACGCCGATGCCGAAGAGCAGCTCAGAGAAGCGCTTGCCCAGTACATCAGACTGTCGCCGACGGATCGTCGTGCCTACACCGAGATCGCTATTGCAGCTTTCAATATCATCTGGCTCAGCCTGCGCCACGGAACGACCATGCCCGCCCGACTTCTTCGTCTGCTTGATGATGTGGACAAGATGCTGTCAGATGCTACGCCCAGTGATGACAACGTCTTCATTCAGGGCGCAAGCCTTGTTATTCCATATGTGAGTTCGTCTTGGACTCAGTTATCGCGTCGGGCTAGAAGAATCATCGAGGACCGATCTGACCTCTCAGGGATTGCCAGCGTTATGATGGGACTCGCGACTGCCAAGCTCAACGCGCCAGCAGTCAGTCCGGAGTCAGGACTGAGAGTCCTATCGCCGATAGATGACATGGTACGCCTTGCTGATCCTCTCCTCGCTCAGTATTGGGAAGCCCAGACGCAGTTAGCCCAAACAATAAGGCAGTTCTACGAGCACAAGAGCTTCTCCGAACTCGCATCCGGACTTTACGAAGCCGCCGTGTCTCTAAAGAAAGTGGAGAGCACCGACTCACCATTCGAAGAGGCCTCGGAGTTCATTCGTGCGACGTCGAGTTCCTTCTCGGGAGTTCTGCTAAGATTCGCAGCTGCTCTTGAAAAGCAGTACGGGCCGGTGATAGACCGGTCGAAGTATCCATCTGTGCCAGAAGCCTCTGCTGAAGGTCAGTACAGTTTCATTCTCGCAGAGGATTGGATGAACCTAACGAAGATTACTGACTCATATCTTCAGATGACAGAGCAATCTGAACTCTCCAAGGCGCTGCCGTACCTGAATGCCATATTCTCGAACATTACTCGCACATTCCTCATGATGGACAGTGTAGCGATGGTCGACAGAAGGGTGGTCGCTTTTCTAGGAGAGGAGATGAACAGACGGTTCTACCTTCGAACCTGATCTAAGTGAACGTCTGCTCGTTTGCTGATGCACCCACTCTGCGATATCCACCAGCTCTCGCTCCCCAAGTCGCCCAGCCTGACGTTGATGTCCTTATCTCGGTGGCAAGCCCGAATGACTCTCTGACGGGGATTTCAGCACGAACTCGATACAGGGTTCTTTCAGAATCTATCTCTAGGACTCTGCCTTGGCGCTTCGATACTATCGCCGTTATTGTTCCCACGTGTTCTTCGGGTGTACTTATCTCAAGGTGTATCCATGGCTCAAGAACGATTGGCTTTCCTGTCATCATGGACTTTCGTGCAGCATCAAGAAGCGGCTGTGTGACATCGCGCCAAGAGGTCTCTGGCGATTCGACGCGCAATCCCAATTGCTCTATTATGATGGTTATCTTGCGCAAGCGTTCCCCCGATACAGGACCACTTTCGACTAGGGCGCTGAATGCCTCATGAATCGGTTCAGCCTCGTCTCTGAATGGATTGACCGTTCTTGTTGCATCCACGAGATAGCATCCTGATCGTGTGTCGGAGTCAAGCACTGAGCCGAGCCCACGGACTGTCTCTTCATCTGGTGTTATTACCGCTTTCACAGAGAATTGACTCACTTTGCCTCCGCCTGCTGTGCAGGTTGTTCCATCTGTTGTCATCTGTTCCCTCAGCAGGACCATAGGCTTGCCGAGCACGACATCGATACCCTCTCTGGCCAGCTTCTCCACGGTGACCTCCACGTGTAGCTCGCCTGCTCCCGACAATAGCATTTCACCCGTATCGGGGTCAACGCG
>PRDJ01000022.1 GCA_003345555.1 Candidatus Thorarchaeota archaeon | reverse complement strand
ACTTTCGTCGGGTGTTGTACACAGGCAAGCACAGCCAACTTGTGCTCATGAGCCTCAAGCCTCTTGAGGAAATAGGTGAAGAAACGCACGCTGATGTAGATCAGTTCTTCCGATTCGAAGCAGGAGAAGGGAAAGTCGTCATCGACGGCGTTGAGAACCGCGTGAAGGACGGAGATGCCGTTATTGTTCCTGCAGGCGCGAAACACAACGTGGTCAACACATCGAAAAAACCTGAACTGAAACTGTACACCATTTACTCGCCGCCTGAACATCAGGACAAGGTAGTGCGCAAGACCAAGGCAGATGCCCTAGTCAGACCAGAGGAATATGACGGCAAGCCTACAGAGACGTAGAACCTGAAAGCGGCACGGCAACCAGGTAGCATTGGCCGCCGTGGCAGTATTCGCTGGGCTGGACCATGTTGGTTCCATCTGAGCGACAAATCCTTTACGTCGCGCTCAAGCGGGACGATACGACTGTACGAGGAGATTGAAGATACAACTGGGGGATTTCGTGTTATCGACACTGAGAATCTGAGTAAGAGGTTCGGTGATCTCACTGCGGCGGAGAATCTTACTTTGCATGTTGACGAGGGCGAGGTTTTCGGCTTTCTTGGACCGAACGGTGCAGGAAAGACCACCACGATGAGGATACTTCTATCGCAGGGAAGAGATACTCACGAAATGGAAATAGCTGCTGTTTGAGTCAGAGCCTTTAGCCCAATCCCCAACTGGCACATGCCGCGATAAAGACCGGGTCTTCTCTGAGCGAGAGAATGCTAAGGCGGGAGCAGTTGCATGATGACAAGGCCAGTGATAGAAGCCAGTGGAAACGGGATGACTACGCTGAACCAGTACCCTACACTCAGATACATAGTCACGAACAGCACGCAAAAAGAGGCTATACACACGATATCAGACCGAACCTTGGCGCTTTCCGTTGCGGTTCCTAGATGACTTCTCCAGACAATAGCCCCTATGACGAGGAACAGTGCAAGCATGCTAGGCACAGTGAACGAATATGATCCACCCACTGCATACGTAAATGCGAATAGCACATTCGAAAAAGCCAGACTCACAATTCCAAATAGGGTTGTCTTTTTCCTCGTTGCTATACCCCGGTAGTACCTCCAAAGCTGACCCGTGAAAAGCAGCTGAGGTGCAACCATGAACACAAATGCATAGATCATTGTCACGTAGGATTCTTGGATGTAAAAATAGCCTCCAGTCAACGGAACGAGAGACTGACCGAAGGTGCCGTAGAGTACGAGAGTACTAGGAAATAACATGAAGAAACTGGGGGCCGCGAGGGCTAGCAATGCCAACAAGACTGCTATTCTGTTGATGTTTAGAGGCCTGTGAATCTGTACGCCCAATAGCAGCAGAACCATGGGTGCAACGAGCAGCCAGTATAGAATCGGCACCAAGACAAAGCAAGCGAGAAGAACTACCGAAGCGAACAGAAGCAGCAGTGGAAAATCATAGCTCCTCGTGTGCCTCTCTTCTAAGAGAGGCGAATCATTCGGGCTCTCAGTCGTCTATTCCACCCCTATTCTGAGGCAATCGTAGGCACCCAATAATACTTCCGTTACTGGGGTAATCGTACTATGCGAATTCCGTTAGAAGCAGTCGTTCACCCATCTTGGTACTGCGCGCCGACTCCGTCGCGAGTTCCGAGGATGCGATTGTCGGACTTCTGAGAGGTGAGACCTGAAGGCACATGAGAGAGTTCGAAGTATGGAAGTCTTCACTTGGTTGGAGAATGCTGAGGTGGAAACTGCCACAAGATGAATAGACCTATGATAAGAGCTAACGGAAGTGGGATGAGTACACTAAACCAAGGCATTATACTCAGCAGATACACAGTCGCGAATAGCACACATGATGAAACTAAACATATGATTCCAAATAGAGTCTTGGCCCTTCTTGTTGAGGTGCCTTTGTAGCATCTCCAAACAATAGCACCTATTATAGGAGCTAATGTGAGCGGGATGACTACACCGAACCAAGACGGCCCATTTAGCACGTACGGAAGCGCGAATAGCACGCATACCGAAGCAAAGCATATGATTCCAGATAGAGTCGTGTTCTCCCTCGTGGTAGTGCCTCGGTAGTATCTCCAAAGCTGCCCTGTGAAAACTAGCTGAGGGAAAACCATGAACGCATATGCAATGATTACGACTTGCGAGATGCTCTGCACATAGACATAGCCGGTAGCCAAGAGAACGGCGAACTCACCGAAGGCACCAAAGAATGTGAGCATACCATTCAGGTATATGCAGACACTGGGAGCTGCGAGCGCGAGGACTGCCAACAAGAGTGCTATTCTGCTGATATTCAGAGGTTGGTGAATCTGTGCTCCCAACAGTGAAAGAATGAAAGGTGCAACAAGCAACCAGTAGAGAATAGGCGCCAAGACAAACCAAGTGAAAAGAACCGCCAAGGCCAACAAGACCAGCGATGGAAAATCATCGTTCCGAGTGCTCCTCTCTTCTCCAGCAGGTGACTCGTCTGAGCACTCAGTCGTTGGTTCCGCCCCTCTCGTGAACCAAGTATAGATACCAAATAATCTTTCCGTTCCGATAATGCTCGTACTATACGGTTCCTCCACAAGCGGCGATATCTATTCATCATTCGTCTCTCCGGAGTTCAGCCAGAATGTTCAAAACCAACTCCATATGCCAAGCTAGTACGTCTTTAGAGCACATTAGGTGAGACATTCCATGCCAGATGACAGGTTTGAGCAACTTCGGAAGAAACGCGACGAATCCAAGCTCGGCGGCGGCGAAGAGCGAATCACGAAGCAACATGAGGCCGGTAAGTATACGGCGCGTGAAAGGATCGAGAAGCTGCTTGATGCAGGGTCTTTCGTAGAGCTTGACGAATTCGTGGCACACCGTTGCACCGACTTCGGCATGGAGAAGAAGAAGATACTTGGCGATGGCGTAGTTACAGGCTATGGTACTATCGACGGGAGAAAGGTGTACATCTTCAGCCAAGACTTCACGGTCTTCGGTGGTTCCTTGTCTGAGATGTATGGTCTGAAAATCTGCAAGGTCATGGATCTTGCGATGGAGACGGGCGCGGCGGTCATAGGGTTGAACGATGGCGCAGGTGCGAGAGTCCAAGAGGGCGTCAAGGCACTGGCAAGCTATGCGTGGATTTTCTATCGAAACACAATTGCCAGTGGAGTAATCCCTCAGATTTCAGCGATTATGGGTCCATGTGCAGGTGGAGCTGTCTATAGCCCCGCGGTCACTGATTTCACGCTAATGGTCAAGAACAGTTCATACATGTTCATCACAGGGCCTGACGTTATCAAGACAGTCACGGGTGAGGAAGTCACACAAGAGGAGCTGGGCGGCGCAATGACCCACAATTCAATTTCAGGCGTCGCCAGCTTTGCCAGTGAAAATGAGGACGAATGCATTGGCCAGATACGCAAGCTTCTGAGCTATATGCCAAGCAACAATCTTGAGGAGCCTCCTCGCGTGAATACTGGCCACGCCCCTGACAACGTAGATTCATCTGTCGATGAAGTAGTGCCGGATGACCCCAACAAGCCTTACGACATGCGTGATGTCGTAACCAAGGTAGTCGACAACGGTGAGTTCTTCGAGGTCCACGAGCACTGGGCCAAGAACATGATAGTTGGCTTTGCTCGTTTCGACGGACGTTCGGTGGGAATCGTCGGCAACCAGCCAGCTCACTTAGCTGGTACAATTGACATCGATGCCTCGGACAAGTGCTCTCGTTTCGTCAGGTTTTGTGATGCATTCAACATTCCTATCATTACGTTCATGGATGTGCCAGGTTATCTCCCGGGGACCACACAGGAGTGGGGCGGCATAATCCGACACGGGGCCAAAATCCTCTACGCCTTCAGTGAAGCAACAGTTCCCAAGATTACGATCATCACTCGCAAGGCCTATGGCGGCGCATACGACGTGATGAGCAGCAAGCATATCGGTGCAGACCTAGTCTATGCGTGGCCCACTTCAGAAATAGCTGTTATGGGTCCAGACGGTGCCATCAACATCATATTTCGCAAGGAAATCGACGAGGCGAAGAACAAGGAGAAGCGACGTATCGAACTCGTCAAGGAATACAGGGACAAGTTCGCTAACCCGTACATTGCTGCAGAGCTTGGGTACATTGACAAGGTAATCTTCCCGCATGAGACGCGACCGCTCATATGCAAAGGACTAGAGATGCTAGCTAGCAAGAGGCAGAGCAGACCCCCGAAGAAACATGGCAACATACCGTTGTAACCATGTGAGCAGGTTGAGTCCGGCTCACAATAACGAATGATATTCTTCCACATGCTTCCGCATAATCAACTGGTTTCGTCCTTCTGAACCACTGGCCTCAGCAGCGATGCCTGTGAGCTATCTCGATCCAAGCCTCCCAGAAGCAGTGAGTCATACAATGGCTCTTCACACCATGGTTCACGACGGGGAGAACACAGAACGAGTCGTAGGTTCCCAATGCTTGGACGCCTGTGCTAAATGTGTAGCTCTCGGTAGTGAAGTCCTGAGGCGATCTGAAGAATGTATTCCTCAGTGAGTACTCCATGGCAATTGTCACCCACACTCTACCTTCAGGGGCCATTCTGGCGATTGTGATTTGATGGCCGTCGTACGAGATAGAGACCGGGTGCATTCTTCCAGGGCACACGATTATCGGATGTCTATGGGTTGTGTTGAGGTACATGTACGCAAGTGTTCTGTGCCCCGATGAGGTCTCAACCCAGACGGCAAGCCCCCGCATCAGGAACTCGGCAGGCAACTTAGGAGTGATGCTCAGATTGCCAATGCTGGTAGGCATCAGATTAGTGATCTCGATGTTGTACCAGAAGTAGTATGCCCTCGTGATCAGCATGTAGCCGGTCCGTCCGTGCTTGACGAAGTATACGTTTAGAGACGTCAAGGGTTCGTTCTCGCATGGCGGATACGGATAGTGAGAAACGAACGAACTGACTTCAACCTCAGTCGGCAGAACGGAAGTCGACTTAGGCGCTTCCGTGTTGCCCGCGTTGTCAACGCTGTAGTATTCAATCACGTTGAAGCCGGCCGTTACGCTGAACTGGAAGGGTCCAGTGTATTCGACCCAATTGACTCCATCTATCCTGTAGTATGTGTGAGCCACGCCTGACACCGAATCGGTTGCAGTCAGGACGATCATCCCGGTGGAGTAGTACAATTCCATATCGATGTCTGTAGTGGGAGGAGTCATGTCAATAGAGATGCTCAACTGACTGGGAGTCTCCGTGTTGCCAGCATAGTCCACCGACCGATACTCGAGAACAGTCGTCCCCTCAGTTCCTACAACGATGGGTTCCATGTAGGTAAACCAGGAGTTGCCGTCAAAGCTGTATTCAGTGTAGAACGTATTGGACGTCAAGTCAATAGCTGTGAGAACGACAGTAACTTCGGAAACATACCAGCTGTTTAACCCAGGACTACCTTGCGGAGTAGCAGTTGTCACTGGCGCGGACTTATCCACGAGTACAGTAATTGACTCTGAAGGTTCTCTGTTACCTGCGTTGTCGTAGGCGTAGAAAGCAATGTTCCAGATGCCTTCCTGAATAATGACGATTGGCTCCTTGTAATCGGTCCATGTCAGACCATCCAAGGAGTAGGTGACTCGTGCAATGCCTGATCCACTGTCGACAGATGTGAGTGTGACGACAACGTCCGAAATGTACCAGCCATTCTGTCCTTCGGTCCCATGCACGTCCGCAGTGGTTACAGGTGCGGTCTGGTCGATAAGGATAGTGACAGTCTTTGTTTCCTCGGTATTGTACGCATTATCGGACGAGTAGAAGTAGATAGTGAATGTCCCATCACCGAAGAATCTGATGGGTTCGAAGTATGATGTCCACGCAATTCCATCAAAGCTATACTCAGTGTCTGCTACCCCTGAGCCGTTGTCAGAGGCCACCAGTGTCACGATGACGGGAGAAGTGTACCAGCCGTTCAGTCCCGAAGTCCCGTCCGGCACGGCGATGGTGGTTGGTGGGGTCCTATCAATAACGATTGTCACCGACTGAGGGTTCTCGACATTGCCTGCCAAGTCCGCAGACTTGAATCCTATCTCATATCTTCCATCGTTTACGAATGTAATCGGCCCTGTATACAGGATCCATGCACTGCCATCGATGGTGTATTCACTATAGGCTATGTTCGAAGTCTCATCAATGGCTGATAGGGTCACTGTTACACTTGACATATACCATCCGGTAGGTAGCTTGCTGCCTTCGATTTGTGCTGACGTCACAGGAGGTGTCATATCTATCTTAACTAGAATAGTCCTCGTTTCTTCTGCATTCCCTGCAACGTCCACAGACCAGAATTGTATCGTGTGCACTCCTGTTCCAGAAATCGTGATTGGATAGCTGTAAGATGTCCAGCCTATGCCATCGATATTGTACTCCGTATCGGCGACTCCCGATGCCCCATCACTGGCCGCCAGGACCAGAGTTACGTCAGAACCATACCAGTCGAGCGAACCGAGTTTTCCACTTAGACTGTCGATTGTTGTGGGCGCCTTTCTGTCAATCTGCAGACTTGTGGTCTGAATACCCTCCATATTACCGGCCAAGTCTGCGGACATGAATGACAACTTGTGCACCCCATCTTGAGAAATCACAAACGGTCCACTGTAATTGACCCAGTCACCGTCACCAAGGCTGTACTGCGTATATGCGACGCCTGAGACCGCGTCGACAGTGGACAGTGTTAACGTGACAGTTGTAAAGTACCACCCTGTGAAGCCGATGAAGCCCTCAAGGCTTAGTGTTGTTACGGGAGCTGTCATATCGATTTGAATCGTCACGAACTTCACTGGTTCGCTATTGCCAGCCAAGTCACTCGAATGGTAGTAGACAATGAAAGTCCCCTCGGAAGTCATGTTCAGAGGCTGTTCGTAGTCGGTCCATGTGTAATTGTCGAAGGAGTACTCCGTTTCGGAGACGCCAGTCCCATTGTCAGCGGCTGTTAGACTGACCGTCACAGTTGATTCATACCAATTGTCAAGTCCTGCCTGTCCGTACGCTGTCGCTGTTGTCTCGGGTGGAATAGAGTCCTCTCCAGGCGCAACATAAGCGGGCGTCTCGGGAATCACAGCCCTCAACATGTTGTCTTGGCATCGTTGGGGCGTCACGGACGCCGCGTACTGAAGCCCAAGGAACAAGGCTGCCACCACGATCAAAACTGCAGCCGACTCTGAAATCCTGCGCAACGCTCAGATACCTCCATTGAACCGTGCTGAATCCTGCTCAACACGAAAAGGTGGGGGCCTTGGGCTTCTCTGCTCAAGCTCAGTGCTCAGGGGACGAGGCGGATTTGGTGCGTGATGGGCGGTCCTTCATACATATTATGATATAATCTTTCGGGACGCCAGTTATTGCCCCAGCGGGATGGCTAAGGAGTCGTATTTGCAGTAGACCGTATGACCTTGACGATTTTTGGTTAACACGAGAAAAAGCAAATGCTGGCTCGTGGATTGCGCAATCAGCATGGCTTGTACACCGTGCTGAGATGTCCTCAGCTTCAGGCCTGGATTCGCCTACTTGCTAACCCTTTTTTCTGTACGACACGTGGAAAGTCAACAGTCATCCGAGTTGAGAATACCGAGGCCGCGAGTTGACGCAAGAATCCGCATGTCCTGATAGCTATTACGGATACGAAATGGGTCCGATAAGACCGCCAAGCGAAGCCGATAGCCTGCTGATACGTGTGACGCGCAATTGTGCCTGGAATCGTTGTACGTTCTGTCCAGTATACAAAGGGTCTTCGTTTTCCATACGGCCTCTAGAACATGTCCTGCGGGACATTGACCTCATCTACAAAAACATGAAGTGCCTTCGAGAAGCTTTCAACGAGCCATCCTCAGTCACAGAACCTGGACTAAAGGCAATCGCCAACACGGTCAGTGCAGACGGTCTAGTGGCATTCAATGCCGCCTTCTATTGGTTCATGAACGGCATGAAAAGTGTGTTCCTACAGGATTCGGATGCTCTTGCCTCTCAGCCATCAAATCTGATTGAGCTTCTGCGTCATCTCAAGGAGAGGTTTCCCTGGGTCGAACGCGTTACGTCGTACAGTCGGTCGAGTACCCTAGTCCGGATCGCTGATGAGGATCTAGAAGCCATGCGCGACGCGGGACTGAACAGGATACATGTAGGTCTCGAATCTGGCTCGGACAAGGTCCTGAAAATGGTGAAGAAGGGTGCATCTAAGGAAATGCACATCAGGGCAGGGCTGAAGGTCAAGAATGCGGGCATAGAGCTATCAGAATATGCGATGCCCGGTTTAGGTGGCACGGAACTGTCTGCAGAGCATGCTCTCGAAACCGCAGATGCCCTCAATCAGATAGACCCGGACTTCATACGACTCCGAACATTGGCGGTTACTGACAGGGCACCTCTGGGAGCAGAACGCATGTCCCGTAGGTTTCACGTTTGCTCGGACATAATGATTGTGAATGAGATCAAGACACTCATTCAGAACCTTCATGGAATCAAGAGCGTCGTCAAGAGCGATCACGTACTGAATCTGTTTGGTGACCTTGAGGGAAAGATGCCACAAGACAGAGATGCAATGCTTGAGATTCTTGATGCATTTCTAGGCATGGAGCCGGCGAAACAGGATCTTTATCGTATTGGCCGACGGCTTGGAGTCTTTTCGGGCTTGAAAGACCTCATGGATACTAATCGCGTCTTTCGAGTCGAACAGATCTGCCTAGCCAATGACATCAGAGGCGAGAACATGGATTCCGTGATTGATAGATTGCTGCAGAGCTTCATATGATGAAGTGCGCTCAGCTGACAGAGGTCACAGTTGACTCACGAAAGGAAGCCAGTTCAAAGACAACCCCCAGAATCCAATGTCCCGCTCGTATGCATTACATCCTCGCTGAATGGTTGGTCCTCGAAGAGGGCAATGCGTCTTATTGGAATCCGAGCAAGCAAGAGTTATTACTAAAGAATGTCAGCATTCCTTCTGGTTGTGAATAGCTTGGCAACGAGTGGACTATTCCCGGATGAGGTCGCTGACCTCAGACTGAACTGCAAGTTCGGTGGGTCAAGCGGAGACCTCGTCGTAACTGACAGAAGAGTGTTCTTCGTGAGGCCGAAGGGTCTCGTACACTCGATCAAACTCGGAGAGATTCGGGAAGTCAGGATTGAACCAGCTTTCCTGGGCATACAGCTCGTAATAGAGACTTTCAACGGCCAATACAAGTACACCTGTTCCAGGAGCGAAGGTGAGACTGTGATTCGCGCAGTCGCGAAGCGAAAGGCTCAGGCTCCTGGCCGCCCAGTTGAGGCTCCAGTTCAGGCTGTCGATGCCTCTTTCAGAGTAACCACAGTCAAAGAAGTAGTGCTTGTGATTTGTCCTCACTGTGGACAGAGGAATGACGCCGGCACGAGAAAATGCACCAACTGCGGTGCCTCAATATAGCCGCCAGCATCGTAAGTAGTCGATCTGTCTCCCGAGTCCTGTTCTCAGCGGCCTTGTTGCATTCTGAAAACAGACATGTGCCCGCTGTGTATATACGACTTTAAGTTAAATCCTAAAAGGATTGTACCTAGAGGCGCAGTAGTCTGCGTTAGGTACGAATTCCATGATCGAAGGGCCCGTGGAATCTTACGTTTTGGTTTACGCGATACCGTATGCACAAGGTGAATGAGAATGAATGCGTCGAAGGGAACGCTGGTAGTTGTCTGTGTATTGCTTTCGTTAGCTCTGCTACGTGGTTCGGCTGTTACTCCCCTGCAACCGACAACGAACACTGTTGAACCACAACTTGACGCTGTGTTCGTGGTTGCTGAAGGTGTTCCGCCTATCGTCAATTCGCCTCCCGATTTCAGTTATGAACAAGATGCAACTGGAAACACCATTAATTGGATGTTCAATTCCAGCAATCCAAATGATTACAGAGTAGATGGTAACGGAACGACTGTGGGTTCGACAAGCTGGACGACGAACGGCACCTATCCCTTCAGCGTTGACGGTCTGAGTCCGGGAGTATACAACCACACGGTCACGGTCACGAATACATTCCTGAATGAGTCCAAGGACACAGTATTTGTCACTGTCATCGCGGGCGCTCCTCCGACCTGGGACCAAGTGCCAGTAGACCAGACGATCGAGTACGGCAGCTCATTTAGGTATGATTTGAATGCTTCAGACTTTTCGGGTATTTCGGGCTGGTGGATTAACGACACCACAAGATTCCAGATTGACACAAGCGGAATCATCACAGACAAGTCGACGTTGCCTGTAGGTACGTACGGTATAAGAGTCAACGTAAGTGACAACGCCAGCCACACCCTATCCGGCACCTTCAAGGTAACCGTTCAAGACACGACACCTCCCACGTGGGTTCAAGCACCTCTCGATCAGACAGTCGAATTCGGCAGTTCCTTCAGATACGATTTGAACGCGACCGACCTGTCAACAATCACATGGTGGGTGAATGACACTGTTCGCTTCTCAATTGATGGGAGCGGCATCATCAGAAATGCCACCAATCTTGCTGTTGGTGTGTACGGTCTGAGAGTGAATGCAACTGACAGTTATGGCAATATCCTCAGCGCGACTTTCAAGGTGACCGTTCAGGACACCACGCCTCCTACCTGGGTTCAGACACCAGTTGACCAGACAGTCGAGCTTGGCACTGCCTTCAGATACGATCTTAATGCAACTGACCTCTCAGGAGTCACATGGTGGGTAAATGACACTGTTCGCTTCTCGATTGACGGCAGTGGTATTATCATAAATGCCACCAATGTTCCAGTCGGTTTATACGGTCTAAGAGTGAATGCGACTGATGGCCATGGTAATATCCTCAGCGCCACCTTCAAGGTCACCGTTCAAGATACAACGCCGCCCTCATGGGTTCAGTCACCTGTTGATCAGACACTCGAGTTTGGCGCTTCCTTCAGGTACGATTTGAATGCGACCGACTTGTCGGGAATCACGTGGTGGATAAACGATACCGTCCGATTCTCAATTGACGGGAGCGGTGTTATCAGAAACGCGACGAATCTTGCTGTTGGTGTGTATGGTGTTAGGGTGAATGCAACTGATAGTTACAGCAACGTTCGAAGTGCGACATTCAAGGTGACCGTTCAGGATACGACGCCACCCTCATGGGTTCAGACTCCTATTGATCAGACGGTCGAGTTTGGTACCTCATTCCGGTACGACCTGAATGCAACCGATTTGTCAGGAGTGACATGGTGGATAAATGACACTGTCCGGTTCTCAATTGACGGGAACGGCGTTATCAGAAATGCCACGAATCTTGCTGTCGGGGTCTATGGCGTCAGGGTGAATGCAACTGACGGTCACAGCAACATCCTCAGTGCGACTTTCAAGGTCGCTGTTCAGGATACGACACCCCCCGCATGGGTTCAAACTCCTGTTGACCAGACGATTGAAGTCGGTGCTGCCTTGAGATACGACTTGAATGCAACCGACCTCTCAGGAGTGACGTGGTGGATTAACGACACCGTTCAATTCTCAATCGACAGTAGCGGCATCGTCAGAAACGCGACCAATCTCGCTTTCGGCGTATACGGTCTCAGAGTGAATGCAACAGATAGTCATGGCAACATTCTAAGTGCCACCTTCAAGGTTATGGTTGGGGACACACTGCCTCCTACTTGGGACCAGACTCCTGTCGATCAAGCTGCAGAGTTTGGTGTTGCCTTCAGATACGACTTGAACGCCAGCGATCCGTCAGGAGTCACGTGGTGGATGAATGACACTGGTCGATTCTCAATTGACAGCAGCGGTATTATCAGAAACGCCACCAATCTTGCTGTGGGCGTATACGGTCTTAGAGTGAATGCAACTGACAGTCACAGCAATATCCTCAGCGCGACTTTCAGAGTTACTGTTCGGGATACCAAGCCTCCTGCTTGGGTTCAGGCACCGGTTGATCAGACAATCGAGTTTGGTACTGCCTTCAGGTATGACTTGAACGCAACTGACCTCTCGGGAGTGACGTGGTGGATAAATGACACAGGTCGATTCTCAATAGATGGGAGCGGTATTATCAGAAATGCTACGAATCTTGTGGTTGGTGTTCACGGCATCAGGGTAAATGCAACTGATGGCTATGGCAATACTCTAAGCGGGACTTTCAAAGTGACGGTGCGCGACACAACCGCCCCCATGTGGGTGGAGGTCCCCGTTGACCAGACAATCGAGCTCGGTACCGTCTTCCGATACGACTTGAACGCCACTGACCTGTCCGGGATTGCGGGCTGGTGGGTCAACGACACGGCACATTTCGCTGTCGATGGCAACGGGATAGTCAGAAATGCAACAAACATCGCAGTCGGAGTCTATCACGTTAGAGTGAATGCAACCGATGGCCAAGGCAATATTCTTAGTGGAACCTTCAAGCTAGCTGTCCTTGACACGGTTGACCCTGCGTGGGTTCAGGTACCAGTTGACCAGATAACGGAGCTTGGTACGGCGTTCAGATACGACTTGAACGCGACGGATCTCTCAGGAACTGTATCTTGGTGGATAAACGATACAGAACACTTCAGTATTGATATCGACGGTATCGTCAGGAACGCGACATTCATCTCGGTGGGGCCATACCCTGTCAGGGTCAACGCAACGGACGTTAATGGCAATGTACTCACTGGAACCTTCACGGTGACAGTACGAGACACCACACCACCTTCTTGGGTGCAGGTCCCAGTTGACCAGACGATTGAATTCGGCAGCTCGTTTAGGTATGACCTTAATGCCACCGATCTTTCAGGCATCGATAGTTGGTGGATAAACGACACTACGAACTTCGTAATCGATGGTGCGGGTGTAATCACGAACACGGTCTCATTGGCAGTCGGTGTCTATGGTCTGGAAGTCCACGTATACGATGGCGAGGGCATCCCGCTGATAGGCACATTCAACGTGATTGTCCAAGACACAATACCTCCAGCGTGGGACCAAGTTCCTGTTGATCAAGAGACAGACTTTCGGAACCCGTTCAGATACGACCTCAATGCTTCAGACGTATCCGGCATTTTTGGTTGGTGGATCAATGATACGGTCAATTTCCAGATTGATTCTTCTGGCATAATAACGAACATCTCCTCCCTTTCTATAAGGGTGTACGGAATCCGGGTTGACGTTACTGACAATCATGGATTAGTGCTCTCAGGAACATTCCGGATCAATTCGCGCGACACTAGCATGCCGGTATGGGACCAAGTTCCCACGGACCAAACAATCGAGTTCGGAGATGCTTTCAGGTATCATTTGAATGCTTCACACCCATCAGGCATTGCTAGCTGGTGGCTGAATGACACAACCAACTTCGACATCGATTCAAATGGAGTTGTCACAAACAAGACTGGTCTTGCGGTTGGAACTTATCCATTGATGGTCAATGTCACCAACAACCTGAGCAACACCATTAGTGCCAACTTCACTGTCACAGTGCAGCCCAGTGCACCACCTACGTGGAGCCAAGTACCAACTGACCAAGTCATTGAATTTGGCAACAACTTCAGATATGACCTGAATGCCACTGACTTCTCGGGTATTGGCAGCTGGTGGATTAACGACACAACGAACTTCGTAATCGATAGTGCAGGTGTCATCACAAACATAGTCCCCCTGTCGGTCCAAGTCTACGTACTGACGGTGAATGTTACTGACAGACTAGGTAACGTGCAGACAGCGACCTTCAAAGTCACTGTGCAGGATACTATTGCGCCTACTTGGTTGCAGGCTCCAGTCGACCAAGAGTTTGAGGAAGGCTCCAGCTTCAGGTATGACCTCAACGCGACCGATCTTTCAGGCATCGATCATTATTGGGTGAATGACACTACACACTTCACAATCAGTGCAGACGGCGTTATCACAAACTCGACTGTGTTGGCAGCCAGTGTATATTGGCTGCAGGTATATGCGAATGACACACAAGGAAACACTCTGTCAAGCACCTTCAAAATCACAGTGCAGCCCAGTGCAGCACCTACTTGGGATCAGACACCAGCGGACCAAATCATTGAGTTGGGCAAGGGCCTTAGATATGACCTCAATGCGACTGACTTCTCAAGCATCAGTACCTGGTGGATCAACGATACTGTGCATTTCGCAGTTGATGGCTCCGGCGTGATTACAAACAAGACTTCTCTGGCCGTTGGAGCTTATGCACTGCGAGTGAACGTCAATGACACTCTTGGTAACACACAGACCGCAGTCTTCACTGTCACAGTGGAGGATACTACGTCACCAGTCTGGACTCAGACGCCTATCGATCTCGAGTATGAAACCAACACTACTGGTCACACACTCTCTTGGACCGTCTATGACCTAGCTCCCGGCACAGTACAGCTTCTGAGAAACGGCACTCCGGTCACTGCACCAGCTTGGACAAACCCGTCACAGGTCATTACGATCAATGTTGACGGTTTGAGTGCAGGTGCGTATAACTACACGATCACCTTGAGGGATAGCTCTGGCAACGCAGTCACAGACACTGTGTGGGTTATGGTCACACAACCTACAACCTCCACATCGCCAACCGGGAATATCATCACCGCCATCCTCAATTTCCTCATGAACGGATACGTTGTTGCTGGGATTATCCTTGCAGTCGCCTTGTTGGCCGTTTTCAGGGGAAGGAAGGGCGCAAAGCCATACGAACCTCGTGACCTGACAACGAAGTTCAAGTAGACATTTCAAAGAGGCTCCGGGCGCAACTCGATTAACCGGAGCCCTCTCTCTTCCAGAAGGCAGAACGCTCAAACATAGCGTTTAGGTTCTGTGGGGAGTTCCCTAGCTTTTCAGTCACATATAAGACGGCAGCCATTGACATCCACTCTGTCGCACCCTCAGTGTGTGCGAGCAGAACGACTAAATAGAGCACGTTTCTTCGGAGCAGCTGACCATGACGCGCCTAGAAATAACCGATACCGTTCTTCGTGATGCTCATCAATCCCTTCTCGCCACGAGGATGAAAACAGAGGACATGATCCCCATTTGCGAGAAGCTGGACAGGGTGGGTTATCATTCCCTTGAGATGTTCGGCGGGGCCACCTTCGATACCATGATGCGTTTTCTCGATGAAGACCCCTGGGAGCGGCTTGAACTCCTGCGTGACGCGTTGCCCCATACCAAGCTCCAGATGTTACTTCGGGCCCAGAATATTGTAGGCTACAGGAATTATGCAGATGACGTGCTTGAGGCTTTCGTGGTCGAGGCGGTCACAGCCGGACTTGACATTTTCAGGGTTTTTGATGCACTGAACGATGTTCGTAACATGGAGGCCGCGATGCGCTTCGTGAAGCGCGAAGGCGGTCATGTTCAGGCGGCAATATGTTACACGCTGAGCCCGTTCCACACGATAGAGAAGTTCGTCGAGGATGCCAAGACCCTATACTCGATGGACGCAGATTCTATCTGCATAAAAGACATGGCCGGTCTGATCTCCCCTCAAGTAGCCTTCGAACTCATAACGAGATTGAAGGAAGAGATTGACATTCCGGTTCAGCTCCATACACACTACACGAGCGGGATGGCCTCTATGGCATACCTAAGAGCCGCGGATGCAGGTGTGGATGTCGTCGACTGCGCAGTCTCTTCTCTGGCAATGGCAACTTCACAGCCGCCGACCGAGTCGATTGTTGAAGCACTGAAGGGTACGCCTCGAGATACAGGGCTAGATGTCTCCCTGCTGGCGGAGATAGCAGAGTACTTCAAGAAGGTTCGAGGTAAGTACTCCAAGTTCGAGGGAGCTTTACAGGGCGTTGACCCGCAGGTGCTGGTGTTTCAGATTCCTGGAGGGATGCTGTCCAATCTGGACAACCAACTCAGAGAACAAGGTGCACTGGACAGGTATGACGAGGTTCTGAAGGAGGTACCACGAGTCAGGGCCGAACTTGGCTATCCACCACTGGTCACTCCCTCAAGCCAAATCGTTGGGGCACAGGCCACAATGAATGTGGTAACGGGGGAACGGTACAAGGTAATTCTGAACGAGGTCAAGCAGTATGTCCGTGGGTTCTATGGCAGACCTCCTGCGCCAATCGACCCCAAGGTGAAGAAGCTCATCATAGGTGACGAAAAGCCCCTCAGTGTGAGACCGGCTGACTTGCTTGAACCCGAGCTGCCGAAGGCTCGTGAGGCACTGAAAGACATACCACATGTCCCGCGAGATGAGGTTTCATACGCATTGTTCCCGCAGTACGCGCTTGAATTCTTCAAGAGGAGATCTGAGAGTCAGTCAAAGGGCAAGACCAACATAGAACAAGACATTGCTGTTATAGCGGCAGTACTTCATATGAGCAGTCATCAAACCGCTCTCGAGCAACCCGGTGCTGCAGCGGGCAGCGCATGGGCCGAGGCTGGTGTCGGGGAGATTGTGACAGGAAGGACTGGCCAGAGCGCCCGCGGTCGATGGGAGCGAAGCCCCTCTATTTGGGCGTCGGCTGGAAGAAAGGATTTGATGAAGAGCCGCGAACAGGGATGAATGTGGTGAGCGAGGAATATACCGCCAAATCCGATGGTAGGGACTTCAAGGTCGAAGTGCGGCCTTCAAGCGAAGAGGGCGCGTTGGTGGTGAAGGTTGGGGATGAGTCCTTCACACTGAAGCCATCCCTAAAGAAAGATGGAACGTGGTCAGTAGACAATGCTTCACTTCATCACAACGTCAAGATTGTCAAGAGAGCGGGCAAGAGAGTCGTTCTGGAAATCGACGGTGAGACCCGTGAGATTGACTGGGAGCACGTAAGAAGAGACGAGGACGCAAAGAAGACTGGCGCGACCACAAAGAGCGGAAAGAGAGTCAGCGGAGGTATCTACCCTCCAATGCCCGGCAGGATTTCCGAAGTGAAGGTCAAAATCGGTGACGAAGTCCGGTCAGGGGAGACTGTGTGCATCCTAGAAGCAATGAAGATGTTTAACGAACTGAAAGCCCCGTCAAGCGGCAAAGTAAGAGAGGTCAACATCAAGAAAGGTTCAGTCGTGGCACTAGGAGATTTGCTTGTGTTGATTGAGTAGAGGAGGGAGACCATTGGAGCAGGTCTATGTCACTGGCGTTGGCATGACAAAATTCGGCACGCTGGACGAGACTATTACGGAACTCGCCAAGTCTGCCGCGCTGGAGGCCATCCGAGATTCAAATGCTCTCGACGCTAAGTTCGATTATGTCCTCGTCGGAAGTCAGAATCCTGACGAGTTCACGGGAGTAGGTCATCTTTCTACACTGATAACGGATCATCTCGGCCTTGTGCCGGCCGGAGCCACTAGAGTGGAGACCGGCCCTTCTGCTGGTTCGAGCGCATTTGAGGAGGCAGTGGCACTTGTCAAGTCTGGGCTGGCCCAGCTTGTGCTGGTTATCGGTGTAGAGAAGATGTCGGGAATCGATCGAGGCGCTGCTTCCAAGATTCTGGCCAAGATGATTTCAATTGACTCCGAGGCAAAGCTAGGCGGAACACCCGCGGCCCTAGCGGCACTTGTCGCTCGAAGATACATGCATGATTATGGTTTATCGCGTGATGACCTATCTCTCATTCCCGTCAAGGCACACAAGAATGGAGCAAAGAACCCGCTCGCGCACTTCAGGGAAGAAATCGCTCTTGAGAAAGTGAGCGCATCCAAGATGGTAGCTGACCCGCTCACGCTCTATGATTGTTCCCCAACCTCCGATGGTGCAGCTTCGGTCATCGTTGCTTCCTCCAAAGCTGCGAAGACACTTGGTCGTACCGATGACTCAGTGAAGGTTCTTGCAGTGGGCCATGCTACGGACTATCACGCGGTTCAACACAGACCATGTCTCACATCCCTGAATGCTACTGTTTCTGCTGCTGGAAAAGCATTCAAAATGGCCCGACTGAGACCTGAGGACATCGATGTCTGTGAACTACATGACGCTTTCTCGATTCTGGAGCTGATTGACATGGAGGATGTTGGACTGGTGAAGCCCGGTCACGCCATTGATTTAGTCAAGCAAGGAGAGACCGCCATTGGCGGTCGCATACCGGTTAATACCACTGGGGGACTAAAAGCAAGAGGACACCCCACCGGGGCAACCGGAGTCGCACAGATACGAGACGTGGCTCTCCAAATCCGAGGAAAAGCTCCCGCAGGACTTCAGGTCAAGAGTCCTGAGTTTGCTTTGACACACAATATCGGGGGCTTCGGCAACAACATGGTAGTCTGCATCTTCGGAAGATGATGACGCCTTCGTGTCAATTCCTCTCGATCCTCAACAGTATGATAGAGAATCGCGTATCTGTAGAGGAATCTCAGGGTTATTGGTGTGAGTTCTTCACGACGATATGCTCAGGCACGGCAATAGCATGCCAAGCAGATTGAAATGGCAACTCTTTTGACCAGCGAAGAGTAGGCGAAGTTCGGCTGTTTGAATTGACAATAGATATCTCCAAGTGCAAGAGGTGTGGCCGTGCGGTAGTTCCTCCGAGAGACATCTGTCCATACTGCGGTCCGGGCGCCGGCGAGACGATTCATCTCGCTGTGGCTGGAGAAGGGAAGGTAGCAAGTTACACAGTGTCCTACATGCCTCCTGAGGGTTTTAACTCGCCTCTTCTCTTGGTTCTTGTCGAGTTGAGCGAAGGGGGCATGGTTTTGTGTCTCGGTGACACAGAGGATACCTCTCATGTTCGCATAGGTGGAGCAGCAAGTGTCTACGTGGATCGTGAAGGGAGATATCGATACACACCACAGGCTTCTGAGGGCCATAGACCCGAGTAGCCTATTTCGCTCTTGACGGCTCCAGAGTTGCCAAGCGGCAATAAATCGAGCATTGGGGCCCAGTCAGAAGATGACGCTGACTGCTCAGCCAGTTACTGATTTAAGGCACCATTGTGAACCCCGGACCGGGTCGGTTCATCATGGATTATCTCAGCAAGACCTTCTGGACAGAAGACGAAATCAAGTTCCGTGAGGAAGTACGATCTTTTTGCGACAAGGAAATCACGCCTATCGCAGACAAGCTTGACAAGGGCCCCTATCCGAGGGATCTGATTCGGAAAATCGGCAAAGCAGGCTACATGGGCGTACATCATGAGAAAGCCGCTGGCGGATCTGCTAGGGGTCTCTCGTATGAAATCATAGTTGCGGAGGAGATTAGCAGGTGCAACGGCGGCCTTGACATGGCGAGGATGGCTTCTGCTACCCTTTACGGTATGCCGGTAGGCAAGTTCGGTACTCCGGAACAGAAGAAGAAGTATCTTACTCCCATTATCCGTGGGGACAAGGTTGGTGCCATTGGCATCACCGAACCTGACGTTGGCTCTGATACTGCCGGGATGAAGACACACGCCGTCCAGGATGGCGATGATTGGTTCGTCACTGGTGAAAAGAGGTTCATCACCAATGGTAGTCAGGCAGATTACATATGCTGTTTCGCAATAACTGACCCCAACGTGGACCCGAGAAACGGTATGACTGCATTTATCGTGGACACAAAGACTAGTGGCTTCAGTGTGGTCAAGGACCACGACCTTCTGGGCATGAAATCCTCAAGAGTATCGTGGCTCAAGTTGGATAGTGTTCGTATTCCACCTGACATGGTCCTTGGGTCGCCAGGGCAAGGCTTCAAGATACTGATGGATGAGCTTGATAGCGAGCGGACTGCCATAGCAGGCGAAGCAATAGGCTACGCGCGTATTCCATATGAGACTGCTGTCAAGTACGCAAACGAACGACAGCAATTTGGGAAGCGAATCAGGGAGTTCGAAGGAGTCAGTTTCAAAATCGCCGACATGGCAATGAAGCTCGAGGCTGGCCGCGCATTGACTCTGAATGCGGCTAGAATGCTGGACAAAGGAATGAAGGCAACGAAGCAGGCCTCAATCGCAAAGCTATACACGACCGAGGCTGCCGTACAGATCACAAACGATGCTTTGCAGATACTTGGCGGCTCAGGATACACAACCGACTACCCGGTGGAACGCTTTCTCAGAGATGCAAGACTGATGACCATCGGTGGAGGCACAGCTGAAATTCTCAGATTCTTGATTCAGCGTGAGGTATTCAAGGAGTTCGAGCTATAGAAAGTCGGCAGGTCACCTGTCGGGTGATATTCATCCTTGAGAAGAGAAGGAAGGGGGGGCCGCAGACCCCCTTGTTCCTAGTTCTTGACAATGGCGATTATCTGGTACTGCCCTTCTACCACGTGAATAGTGGCCGTGAAGTTGTCACTCACGCTGAGGTTCAAGAGTGTGTACCAATCGCTCAGGTTCATCCACGCCCGGGCACCCTCAATGTACGCATACGTTGCATTGCTGGTTCCTAGGACGATGTGTGTATTGCCTCCTTCGACGTACTGAGTCTTGTTAACGACAGTAGCTGTCAGCTCGAATGTGTCCTGTGGCTCTTCCACTGTTCCTCCGAGAGTTGTTATGTAACCTTCCCGTGTTGCCTGGACGAGGCTTGGCCCCGAAAGTGTGCCGCCTAACTCCTGAATATAGAACTTGTCGACATTCGCTGCGTCTACGAGAGCAAGCGCATGCAATCTCATATCTGACACATAGAATTCGGAGTCATCGTAAACGCCGTCTGCCCAGTAGATCGGACAGTACCAAGTCCACTTTGTTTCCGAGGGACTTATCTGAACCGGATATAGCAGAGGCATGGCGCCATAGTACGTGCCCGTGGCAGGTGGGGGCAACTGAGACACGACATTAGCCTTTGCAGCTTCACCACTAATGTATCCAGACGAACTCATGTCATAGTAGTACACTGTATCGTGGGTGGCCCTGAAGATCCCCGCGAGAGCCCTGGAGCTTGTTACCGGATGAACACAGATGAATGCTTCAACGGTGTCGGTTTCAGGATTCAGAATGTACCGCGTGTCCTCAGATATCTCGAGTCTTTCGTTGGATGGAGCGATGAACCAGAGAAAGCCCCCTGCAAAGAGATCAAAGCCGGTACCTCTCCGGTAGCTGCCCCACCTGGTGACTTGCCGCTCTAACCACTCCTCAGCGTAAGCCTGAGTAATCCACTTGGGCGTGTCAGCGATTGATGGATAGCTCACTATAGTTCCATTCTCGCAGTACACGACTGGCCCTATAGCACGTTCGACAAAGTCAAAGCTCAGGGGTGTTCGGGTTTGCACGTACACCATATTGCCGACGGGATCCCACGTGGGGTAGGCGTATTCGTAACTAGCGGACATATCATTGAGATAGTTGCCAAACTGTATGTTGCGATCCCAGAACAATCCCTCTCCGACCGGAATTGAGGTCTGGTTGATAAGAACAGGGCTTACTGTCTGCGGGTCGTTGGCATCGACAATGATGAATCCCTTCAGGAAGTTCTCTGCGAGGACGTTCGATGATACTATCGTACAGACCCATACAAGGCGTCCCAGTCGCGTAGTGATATGGGCTGATGCTACCAGAACATTCGACCCGAATGGCGAAAGATGCTGATTCGCGACGTATGTTGCATATTCCTGAGTCACCAGTCTCACCTTTTCATCTGGGATGGGTGATGAAAACAACGGCCCTTCCCCGGCAGTAATCATAGAGTTGAAAGAACTGGCATTCGAAACGTCCGATGTCCAACCTATGATGCCGGAGAACGATGGTATGACCAAGATGAGAAGGAATCCGACGCACATTATTGGCATCTTCACTCCGGAGTCCGCTAGACCCCATAGCCGTCTAGGACGAAAGCCGCTTGAGACAACAAGAAGCATCCCGAAGCTGAGCAGCAATGTTAGAATCGCCCACGGCAGGGTTTCGGCAAGGGCGAGACATATCACAATCCAAGCGACTGTCCCCCAGACAAGTCTGAACGGAAGCCACCTTATCAGCCTCTTCGGACTCAGCATCGAGGTAGAGAATGGGATTGGTATTGAGTGCAACAATAGCGAAATCAGAAGGAAGAGTACGACGTTCATTGTTGATTCACCGAACAGGGTCCGACTTGGGAGTTCGTTCTCTACCTATCGTTTATAGCGTTTTGCAATTCAGGGACTAGCGGCGAGAGCGGAATGGGCGAAGGTCTACTACTTTCGGGATTCCTTCACTTTGCGAAACCAAGCTACAGCGCCGCCCGCTTGGAGGATATCGAGCACCATCCGTGACAGTGGTTGTCCACTTAGCGTCTCGCCTGTTTCCTTGATTATGACAGCAGACTTGATGATGTTGACATCCAAGGTCATGCCGTCATTGACTGAGTGCGTCACGTTGGGTATCATGAGCACGGGCAGCCCTATGTTGATTGCATTGCGATAAAAGAGCCGGGCGAACGACTGGGCCAAGACGCAACCCACACCCAGCTGAGACAGTACCCGTGGAGCTTCCTCTCTGGACGATCCTCCTCCGAAGTTGTTTCCTGCCACGACAATGTCGTTCTTCCTCACATTTCGAGAAAACTCTGGTCTCGGTATCTCAAACGCATGCTTGGCCATCTCGGAGTAGTCGAGCAAGGTCAGGTACCGCCCTTGGATGATTTGATCCGTATCCACATTATCGCCAAAGAGCCATGCCCTTCCACGGACTGGTTTCAAACTGGTCGACATCATATGAGCCTCCGAGGATCCGTGATGACTCCCTTCACTGCAGTGGCGGCAACCGTTGCGGGGGATGCGAGGTAGACCTTGGAATCGGGGTGCCCCATCCGACCCCTGAAGTTTCTGTTCGTGCTTGAGATGCAGATTTCGCCCGGTCCCAGCACACCCAGATGACCCCCGATGCAAGCACCACAGGTCGAGTTAGTAAAGACCGCGCCAGCGCTGAGAAATGTGTCTATGTAGCCTGCCCTTAGGGCATCGACATAGGTCTCCTGGCTGGCTGGGGTAATAATCAGGCGAACGTCTTGATGGACTTTCCTTCCCTTCAGAATACGGGCCGCTATCTCAAGATCTTCTAGACGACCATTGGTACAAGAACCTATGAAGGCCTGATCTACGTGCAATCCCTCGACCTCTGAGACGGGTTTGCCATTCGCTGGGCTGTGGGGCAAGGCGACGATTGGATCCAGAGGTTCAGCGTCTAGGTCAATGTCAATATCTGCGACATAGTGAGCATCTTTGTCAGGTGCTACGGGGGTCCATTGAGCAGAGGGATTGCGAGTTGTGACCCATTCCTTCACTGCATCATTGGCCATCATCAATCCACACTTCGCGCCGGCTTCGACGGTCATGTTGCACATGGTCATTCTTGATGCGACGGACATGGATTCGACAGTGGGTCCGTGAAACTCAATCGAACGATAGTTGGCTCCATTGACTCCGAGGTCACTTACTATCTTCAGTATCAGGTCCTTGCTCATCACCATTTCTGGCAGTTGACCTTTGATACGTATCTTCATCGATTCGGGAACTCTGAACCAGCACTTCCCGGTTGCCAAGATTAGGGCACTGTCTGTCGCAGCCAGACCCGTTGAGAATGCATTGAATGCTCCATATGTAGTCGAATGAGAATCGCTCCCAATCACGAGGTCCCCTGGCTTGACAAGTCCCATCTCGGGCAATACTTGATGACAGATTCCACAGTTCACATCGCAGAAGTGTGTTATACCCTGCTCTTTCACGAACTGCCTATTCCTAATGTGAATCTCCGCGCTCTGCGTGTCCGACGCTGGAGCCCAATGGTCGTTGACAACGAGCACCTTGGTCGGGTCCCAGATCTTCTTGACACCCATCTCCTTCAGAATCGGAATTATCCTCGAACCCAGGACTTCGTGTACCATCAAGAGGTCAATGGATGCATCAACGATTTCGCCAGCCGAAGCTTTTCCTTTCTCGGTGTGGGTGGCGAGCATCTTCTCGGCGAGTGTCTTTCCCACTGGCTCACCCCTTGGCCGCCTGTTTTCCGACTGCGTCCGCAACTGCTGCAGCAACGGCTTGAGTCGACGAGGGCGTCACCTTCGCATACTTGCCGACGCACAAATCATAGGTCCTAGTCTTCGCATCTCTCAATACCGTCGCGACCGCATCGCGAATGAGTCTGCCGCCTTCAGTGCAATTGCGATCACGATGCGTGGCGCCTAGCCAGTCCAGCATCATCCCTGCGGAAAGAATCGAAGCAATCGGATTGGCTTCATTCCGACCATAGTGCTTTGGAGAAGATCCGTGGACGGGCTCAAACATGCCATGCTTCTCGCCTATGTTCCCGGCCGGGGCTACTCCAAGCCCTCCTTGGACTGCAGCTCCCAAGTCCGTGATTATGTCACCGAACTCATTGGGAGCAACCACAACATCATAGTATTCTGGTCTTCTCAGGCACCACTGTGTCCAGGCATCCACATACGAGTAGTCTCTCTGTACTTGTGGAAACTCTGCTGAGACTTCGTCGAAGACCTGTCTAAAAAGCTGGCATCCTGAGAGCAGGTTGCTCTTGTCGACACACGTTACCCTTCTGACCTTATCCACTGGAGCACCGTCTCTCATCATCGCCTGTCGAAACGCAAACCTCGCTATCCTCTCGGAACCTTTCTTGGTGATTATTCGCACGTCAACGGCAAGTTCCTTGCTTTCTCCTCTCGACAAATATCCCCGAATCGGAGCGTACAATCCTTCAGTGTTCTCTCGCACTATGAGCATGTCAATGTCCTTACTCCCCTTGTCAGCAAGCGGGGTTGGCACACCTTCGTAGAGTCTCACGGGACGTACGTTTGCATACAGATCGAGTGCCATTCTGAGCCCTATCACGATGCTGTATCCTGCCATGTTGCCGTCCGGAAGCCGCACCTGTTCGCCGTTGTTGGCAACTGCACCAACCGCGCCCAGCAATATCGCATCCGCTTCATTCTTGACGAAGTTCTCAGATTCCTCTGACCATTCCCGTCCGGTTCTCAGGTAATGCTCTCCCCCGCACTCGAATTCGTGCTTCTCGAATCTGAGTCCGTTGACAGCTTTCTCGGTTGCATCCAAGACTTCGACGGCCTGTGGAACGACCTCCTTACCTATTCCATCACCCGGCAGCACCGCGATTTTGTACTTCCGAACCAATCTACATCACCTAGTAGTTACCCAGCCAGCCGAGATCATTACCTCTGTCGTCGATGAGGTTCACCATCGTGTCAATCCTTTCGCCGTCAACATATCTGATTTTGCATCGAATAGTGAATTGCCTTTCGCATTTGGAGCACTTCACGAGCCAATCTTCTGTCACTTTCTCGAGTCCGTGACCCTTTATGTTCGATGGACTCTTCTTCACACTAATGAGAGTGATTTCTTTTCCATCACATGCGTAAGTACATTCCTTCAGGGGTATTGGCTCCATTCCCCTCTGGCCTAAAGGTGCGAAAACCTCGTTTGGTAAGTCGTCAAGACATGGTGCGGGTTCCAAGCACTACACCACGTTTTTGATTTGTAGGCGCTACGGATAAATGAGGCGGTTGGGATACTCAGTCCATGCGGCTTGTCACATATTCGAGGCTAGGTGTTCCTTCCATTGGTTTGGATTTGGACAACGGCATTCTTGACATTCCCGATGCAGCTTCTTGTTTTGGCAGGACTTACCACGTCCATGGTTACAGGTTTCCTAACACAATGATTGACCTTCTGAACTGGGAGTCAGGAATTGAGGTTGTCAAGCAGATTCTGGGAAGGTACATGAAAACTCCCACTGAGGAGCGCCCTCTCACCTACGAACGTTCTTCTGTGCGGCTCGAAGCCCCCGTTCCTCGACCTGGCAAAATCATCGCCATTGGTACGAACTACAAGAGCCACATAAAGGAACTAGGCCATGAAGTGCCGAAGGTTCCTCTGGTATTCGCCAAGTTTCCTTCTTCGGTCATAGCACCTGACAGGTCGATTTCAATCCCTAGAGTAACCAGCAAGCTCGATTGGGAGGTGGAACTTGCAGTCGTAATCGGAAGAATCTGCAAGGATGTTGCTGAGAAGGACGCTCTCAATTACGTAGCCGGATATACCATCGTAAATGATCTTACGGCGAGAGAGCTGCAGAAGAGTGACGTTCAGTGGGTCCGATCCAAATCGCTTGATGGTTTTTGTCCCATGGGCCCTGCGATTGCTACAGCGGACGAACTGGGTGATGGTTCAGGGCTCAGATTGTACTCAAAAGTGAATGGAGTCATCAAGCAGGATTCGAACACATCAGACTTGCTATTTGGCGTGCCCTGGCTCGTCTCTTGGTTATCTGAGTCCTTCACGCTTGAGCCCGGCGATGTCATTCCGACAGGAACACCGGGAGGAGTCGGATTCCTTCGCAACCCCCCGGAGTACCTGAAAGCCGGTGACAAGCTTGAGCTCTATGTCGATAAGATAGGCTACCTGAAAAACACCATCGTGGCCTGAGTCGAACAAGGTAACTGGGGCTGCTGGCGAAAGAGAATGACAGAGGGGGAGTTCGCAGGCAGAATTCGAAGGGTGTTGGCTTCCTCAGATGAACTCCTCGCGTTCAAGGGGTTTGTCACCGAGATGGAAACCGCCTATCCAGCTCCGGCAGAGAGACTGATCCCTGCTTTCACACTTATGACGGGCGATACCAAATACAGGGTGTCCTTGAGGAATCGCAAGCCATTTTCTCTTGAGACAGGACATGAAGTTTGGCTGGCTGGTGTGCAAGACCCATCCGGACTAATCGAGCCACGAACAATCGTCGACCTTGACACACGAATGGTCATGCTTCCCTATGATATCTCGCCGAAGGTTGAAAGTCTGGCTCGAACGCTCTATCGCTTGCAGTGGGCAATACTGGCGACATTCATTTTGGGTGTAATCGTCTCATGGTCGGGAGTTCTGTATAGTCTTCCGACTCTCTCTACCATGATTCTAATCGGCTTGACCATGGCGCCCTTACTGCTGTTTCCCATTGTCGTCTTCCAGCTCTGGAAACGCCGAGCACGTGTGGTATACTGTGACAACGCAGACTGGCCGGAACTGCTGGAACTTACGCGGGGTTGCGGGTCCGGCAACTAGCCAGAAGACACTTGCGATTTAGCCGCAGGAGGTAACCGCTGGATTATCGTCAGTACTTGCATGAGGGCGATGAAACGTATTCCGTCAAGTCGCATGTGTTCGCATCGATACTACGTAGATTTCTGAAACCTAGCGATAACATCATTCTGCACGTCTTCGCTCAAGTCAACGAAGCAGGCACTATACCCGGCCACTCTCACCAGTAGGTTTCGATGCGCGGCGGGGTTGACCTGTGCATCATGAAGGATTTCGGGGTCCATCAAGTTGAATTGTATATGCATACCCCCGAGCTTCACGTATGATTTCAGCAGATTCACAAGCGGCTCAAGCCCCTGGTTTCCTGACATGATACCGGGGTCCAATGAGAGAGTGAGAGCTGTTCCGTTCGGATATTGCATATGATCGATGCCCGCCACGGACGCAAGGGTTGCGGTCAAGCCTTTTACGGGAGCTCCAATTACAGGACAAGCACCGTTACTCAGCGGCGTAGTTGCCAAGCGGCCACTTGGCAAAGCCCCTGTAAAGTATCCGAATGGCACGTGGCTGGTAACCGAGTACATACCCGCAATGAAAGATCCGCCTCTCACGTTCTTGTGTTTCTCTACTTCCTCGCTGTAGATGCGTGCCACAAGGCGGGCATAGTCGTCTGCGAGCTTGTCGCCATTACCATACTTCGGAGCTTTGTTCAGAAGCAGCTGTCTCAATGACTCACGCTCTTCAAAACCGTGCCTTAATGCGTCAAGGAGTTCATCCATGTTTACCCTCTTCTGGGTGAATACAAGTTGGTCGATAGCAGTCAAGGAGTCCCCTACATCGGCCATGCCCACACCCTGAACGCCAGTGAAGTTGTATCTGGCAGAACCCGTCGTTATGTCTTGACCCGACTCAAAACAATCCTCAACACATAGCGAGAGTAGCGGGGAGGGCATCAACTCGACGTTCGCATTCTCAAAGCAGTTGGAACCGTCTGCCATCAATCCGACCAAATACGATACCTGCCTACGGAATGCCTCAATGACATCGGCCATCGATTCGAATTTCGATGGGTCACCGGTCTCGACCCCTAGCTTTTGCCCAACCATAATACTCCGGCCATTATTCAGAGCCATCTCAAGGCATATTGCCAGATTGAATAGTGCCGCGTCTGATGAGGTGAAGCTAGTTCCAAATGGAGCCAACTCGACACATCCAACAGTGGAGTAGTTTCTCGCTTCCTCTGTGGGAACTCCCTGTCTCTCCCACGACTTTACAACCACCTCGTCATTGAACATAGCGATGTTGTTAGCCCCTGATGCCACAGTCGAGGCTAGTTCTGTCAAGAGTCTGCCGGGACTATCACGATGGATTCTGATATGGACATTGGGCAGGGGAAGGCGCGTGTTCTTGGTCGCCTCCAGAATCACATAGGTCATTTCGTTTGTTGAGTCGACACCCTCCTTGTCAATGCCGCCAATCGTAACTGCTTGGGTCGTCAACAGTCCCTCGAAGTACATCCCCGCCACAGTATCATATATGGGCACCAAGTCATTGGTCTTGATCCATAGCATCTCAATTAGCTGTACAGCTCTCTCTCGATCCACCGTACCTGACTTCAGATCTGCTTCATAGAATGGCTGAAGATACTGATCCATTCGCCCCATTGAAACGGCTTGACCATCGTATGCTTCCATGCTCAGGGCTAGATGAGTGAACCTAACGAACTGAATCGCTTCTTGGAGGTTCCTAGGGGGCTTTCCCGGAACATGTCGACACACCTCCGCTAATCTTTCGAGTTCCTTTTTTCTCGGTACGTTCTTCTCTGCTCTTGCCATGGCTGCTGCCTTTTCGGCGTAGCGTGAAGCAAACTTGACAATAGCGCCAGCGACGATTCTCGCGGCATTGTAGAACTGAACTTTGGCAAGCGAGGTCGAATCGGTTTTTGTGCCGTACTCGCGAGCCCGTTCTTCTGCCGTTATTCTGATTCTGTCAAATCCAACTGAGAATAGCATCGGATAATTGATGCTGACATGGCCGAAACCAGCCACTTCGGTAAGCACGAACGTTGAACCTGTGTACAGAATATCCATAATCTCCTTGGGTGTGTTCCTTTCGGCATGCGCTAAGAGAGA
>PRDJ01000021.1 GCA_003345555.1 Candidatus Thorarchaeota archaeon | reverse complement strand
CGTCGCGCGTGCCAGAGCAGTACGCTACAACTTAACAGGCTGTCGCTCTACCGACTGAGCCACGGCGGCACTCGACAGCAGTCTCCTTGTTGTCGCAATATTAACGTTACTGTCAAGCAGGGCACAAGCCCTCTATCTGAGTCAGGTTATGAAACAAGCCCGTCCCACGAAGGGCCCCTGACGGAGGACTTGATTTGTATAATCGGGAACAAGCCCAATAGCTACCTTGTGATACTAAGCTTCGTTCTCTGCGATGTAACAACCACCATACGCCAAAGACTGATATCGTACCGTTATGCCCGTCACCGTCATGGTGTCCGATTCAAGTCACAATTCGACGCTTGTGTGGTGTCCACTCATACCGCTCGACGACTTGAGTGAACTAGTCGGACATGAAAACGAGCTTGAGAAGATAAACGAAGTATACGATGACTGGCGTTCATCCATGAGAGGACGACCCACAGTCGTGGATGATGTTGGTATCTTCTTAGACAGGATACGAATGCTATGGATTAGTGTCGGAATAGCCTGCGGTGCAGAACGAGCTCTTGCCGAGAAAGTACAGGCTATCATTGGAAGCCATCTCAGGAAAGCTGCGATTACACTTGTTTCAAGGATGCCTGCCAAGAACTTCAATCAGGCCGCGGTTAAACAGACACTCGCCAATTTCTTTCAGCAACTGAGGTTCGGCCATGACGTATTTCCGTTAGAAGAAATACAGAAGACGGCTGTGTCTCCACACCAGATGAAAAAGTCCTCTGACCCTCCGTCACGCCGCAAGACGAAAGCAACGTCCAAACGGAGCAAGAACCTTGAGAATATTGAGAAGGATTTGGCCGACGACGGAGTTGTTAACGTTGCTCTGGACGAAAGTGTGAAAATCCTTAGTGTGTTATTCGACCACCTACTGAGTCCAGACCCGTGGGGAGTCGAGTAGTCAGAACAGGCTTCTGCTGACACGGGCTATGCTTGAGATATAGCTTGACCCAATTTAACAAACGCCATCCTGGATGTTCTCATACTGACCCAGTCAGTGTGATGTAGAGTCACTTCTATACGAGAGTGCGAGATTTCCAATTCAATGAAGCTGGCATCAGTTCGTCCCTCCCAACCACCTGTAGACCCCGAAATGGTTCCAGGATTCAAGAAGAGACACCCCTTGTACAGGTCCATCGCTTCAACATGGGTGTGACCATGTACAGTGATTTCAGCATTAACATGATTAGCGATTTCCCATAGCTGTGCGAGATCGCCGCGTGGCTTGACCTGAGTCCCGTGAATCAAGAGGATACGGACATCCTCCATTTGAATCTCCTCATGGATGTTGTAGCGTCCTTCGAGATCCATGTTACCGCGGACGATATAGGACTTGGGCAGTGGTGGCATAGCCTTTCTCATGTCGCTCTCGCGGACCAAGTCACCGGTAATAAATGCACAATCGTAGTTCGTCGCTTGAATGTGCTGATAGAAAGACGGGGGTATCGAATCTCTGCGTGTTGGGATGTGAGCGTCGCCGAACACCAAGATGCGCTGCAATTCCCACCTTTCTCTCCTAGGTCAAACCAGCCACCGCGGTGGTGAAATCAGGTGTGCCCTTTGGTTAGGTTATCCAGAATCTTCAGGTATATCTCCTTCTTCTGCCCCTTCGATAGCTTGGCAAGTCGCTCAACTATCAGTTCAGGAGTGCTCCTAGCAAGCTGGCCAAAACGGGGAGTCCTGTCTACTATTAGTTCGAGGTTCTCATCAAGACCACGCGCCTCGATTCCATCTATTCTTACGGGTACACTAGTTACTTCCTTTATCTCCCTAGCCAGATGGCTGCAAATGACCGTGCAGGTATTCGGGTCACTCTGAAGCAGCTCTATTAATCCTGCAATTACGTTGGCAGCACTACCTGGTTCTGTTATCGCCTCTATTTCGTCAAACAGAGCAAGCTTGGATTTGTCAGAGACCACAATTTCGGCGAACTGCTTCAGGGTTGTTTCGAATGCGCCAGCACTCACAACACCTCTGCTCTTGTAGAAGAAGTAGATTTCCTCGAATACCTTGACATACGCCTTTCTTGCAGGAACAGGGAAACCCGACTGCGCCATTGCTGCGATTTGGGCCAATGTTTGAATTGTTGTTGTTTTTCCACCACTGTTGGCCCCCGAAAGGATTGCACAGTTCTCGCCATTTGTTCCCTCAGGACGAAACGGAGTCTCACCGATAGCATAATCAATGGGCTGGACGACTCCATGCCTTCCCTTCAGCATGCTTTCGACTAGGAAGATATTGCGCGCACCTTGAACACCCACTCCATTATACTCCAGTGAAACATCAGGGAGTTGGAGATTGTAATCAACTGCGAAAAGCCCCACTGCCAGAAACAAGTCAAACTCCAATAATGTTTGCACCGCGTCTGTCACGACGGTTTTCAGTTTCTCCAGCTGTCCAGCGAATTTCTTCATTAGCTTGAACGAGCGCTCGGCTACGATTCTTCTCAGTCTGTCCTCTAGCTCGTTTGAGCGGTTTGAGTCCATCTTAACTGGCAATGATATATCTTCGCTGATAATGCCTGTGGCCCAGTCGGCCTCTTTTGCACTGAGGCCAAGCGTTTGAACGAGCTTGTCTTCAGCCTCTTGGACGGTCCTTGTGAACGTTTCTATAATCTCTGCGGGCAGCATGTTCCTTAGCGATCCGGCATCCGCGCCCTCCACATCTGTCGATTGCAGGATGCTTATTATCTGCTGACCCCCTAGTGTGATTTCGCTTTTGGAGATTCTAGACGTAATCTCCTCGTTGAGCCAGGCTTCGGTTTCAGCCATAGCAGTCGGGAAGGACTTGACGGCCTTGCGATATCGGTCAAGCTCGAGGTCGATGCCTTCTGCAATACCTCCGTCTTCATCGAGACTCTTTAGAATCTCGCCTACTTGGGCAAGTTGCTGGAAGTCAAGCCCTTTAACGAAGATATCGACAGAGTCATTCGTGGGGAGACCGCTGAATTCCGCGGCAAGCTTGCAAGAGGCATCAATTACCTTGTAGTTCTTGGCATAGAAGCCCACAGTCTTCTCCGGCAAGACATCATCAATGCTCCAGCTCTTCCCTAGTATCTCCACATTCTCAAGGCCATCCATCGATTCGTCGTATCCACCCTTGGGTGAAATGAACATCACAAGATCATAACCCTGAGCATAGTCGGTACCGCTCTCGCCCTGAGATAGCAAGTAGACGGGACACCATTTGTCGACGCCTTCCTTGACTAAGGTGTCGAATGCCTTGTCACTATCCGTGATTATGACTCGCCCCTCTATTCTCTGGCTCTGTATCTTCCTGTAGAGACCACGAACCTGCCCTAGGAGAGTCTTGAGAGTATCCTTCTGCTCAGAACTCAGCTTTTGGGCCATGTCTGATGCGTCAGCGAAGTACCTCTGACGCTCTAGGATTACGTCTAGCTTCTCCGGGGGAAGAGGAAAGTAGAGGAGAAGCCTGTCTTTTGCGTAGCTTGTGTTTGCATATTCTCGCATCGTGTCTAAA
The DNA here is from genome assembly GCA_003345555.1 of Candidatus Thorarchaeota archaeon. Lineage (GTDB taxonomy): Archaea > Asgardarchaeota > Thorarchaeia > Thorarchaeales > Thorarchaeaceae > OWC5. The sequence goes on along the minus strand of PRDJ01000021.1, from coordinate 16,658 downwards.
ATAGAGTCGAAGATTTTCCTGAGATCAGTGCTCCGAAGAATCATGTTCGCAGTTGCACCAAACTGAGTCTCGAACGCGGCCTTTACGATATTGACAGCCTGCTTGTCGCCAATCCCCGGCACTGCCGCAACCAAATCGACTCGCGAATCTAGAATGACCTTGAGAGCAACCGCTTCAGTTCCGAAGTGGTCAACCAACGCCTTCTTGATTTTCTCGCCTATGCCCGGGATTTCCGAGAGTTTCGTGACGCTCACGCTCGATTCCTCAGAGACGGGATTGACAACGGCCCTCTTTTGAGTCCTCCTTAAAGGCTTGCTCTAGGCCGTGACAAACCATTCTTGTGCAGTGATACGGTGTATATATCACGCTAGAAAAACATGATAGGACAAGTTGCGACCCGGTCTTCTCAAACAGTCTTCTCTAGGTTGGCACCACGTTGCTCAGTATGACCGCGCAACATATACAACGGCTTTGGCGGCCTTGCCACACACGATACAGGCCCCTGTTGCACTCTCCTCTACATCAATCCGCGTGCCCCGGACTTCGCCGCCCGTCTTGTTCTTGATTTCTTCCGCACAGATTAAGCCGTCCGCTTCAGTCGTGCAGAATTGAACTCGTCCTATCTTCCCCTTGTCCAAGACGCCTTCGAGGGCACCAAGAGTTGCTGCATCAACTACTAGGTTCTCAAACCTCGATTCCGCTTCAGCTCTCAGGACACTATCATAATCTCGACCGACAGTCTGAACCTTACCCGCGAGACCGGTAAGTGCAACGATTTCTCGTTTCATCAGGTCTCTTCGGAAAATCACAACTTTCTCTTGCTTCACCTCGCGTTGACCGACCTCAACTCTGACTGGCACACCTTTCATTTCCCAGTAATTGTACTTCCAGCCCGGAGTTGCGTCGCGGCTATCAAGGTAGACTCTGAGCCCTGCATGCCGAAGTGCCTTCTCGACCTTTTGACAATAGCCGATCACATCGTCTGCACTCTTGCCCTTGAATATTGGGACAATCACGACTTGATAAGGTGCGAGCTTGAAGGGGAGCCTGAGACCGTTGTCGTCTCCATGGACTGATATCAAAGCACCGTAGATTCTGGAGATTGCAGGTCCATAGCAGGTCTGAAATGCATATACTGTTTCATTGCTCTCGTTAATGTACTTGATATCAAAGGCTCTAGCGAAATTGTCGCCAAGATCATGAGTTGAAGGAAGCTGCAGCACTTTGCCATCGGGCATAAGTGTGTCTGCAGCATAGGTGTTGATACCGCCGGGAAACTTATCCCATTGCGTACGCCTAAACACCATCGTCGGAACACCAAACGCATCCGTGACAACTTCCTTCGTGGTCTCAAGATCCTCTTTCACTTGTGCCTTTGCTTCTTCGTGAGTGGCAAACACGTTATGGCTCTCAATCCAAAGGAACTCTCGACCCCTAAGAAACGGCCTTGTGCTCTTTACCTCAGACCTGAACACTGTGCACCGCTGATATCGTTTAAGCGGCAGGTCACGCCAGCTCCGAATCCACAGTGAGTACATGGGGTATATCGCAGTCTCACTCGTAGGTCGTAACGCCAAACGTTCATCCAACTTCTCTCCATCGCCGAACTCACTTATCCAGAAGACTTGCGGAGTGAAACCTTGCACGTGGTGCGATTCTCTCGAGAGATTGCTCTCCGGGATTACAGTGGGAAATAGCATAGGAAGATGGCCCTTCCGTTGGAGGACTCCTTCAAGGATATCGAACATGAGTTCCATGGTCATGACGCTCCATGGCAGGAATGGTGTGAATCCTTTGACGCCGTATCTTATGTCAGCCAGTTCGGCAACCCTGCAGATCTCCCCGAACCAGTCTGGAAAGTTGTCCTTCTTGCTTATGTGGAAGATGACCTCTTTCTCGTTCTGTGCGGCTTCCCCGTTGGTCATGGTAATATCCTCTGTTTTGATTGAGTTATAGAGAAATGGCTAGGATGAAGAAGCAGTGTGCTGTCAGTGCGGAACGCGCTCACCTAGCATGACCGTTCACCGTCAGATTGTCGTCTGGGCCTCATATTTAAGCCAATCCGTTGGTAGTCTTGAGCGCGGACTCTACCGTACGATGGTCACTTCGCCGATTTCTCTGACGCGTTCGTCGAGTTTCAGGTTCTTGATAATCTCGAGCACTCCTTCAGGGACAAGAGGCTCCCACTCACCGCCCCATCTCATCAAGTCGCGAATGTGTCTGCCGCTGTATGTGCCCTTCTCAAGGAGGCCTGTTTCTTCTACTTGATATCCCGCATCCTTGAGAAGCCTTCTGACAAGGGGATTATGACTGTACGCCTTGTCGACATGCGGAATGAGTGACATCAGATGAGAAACCCACAGGGGATGAATGCCGATGTCTGGCACAGGTACTATGTCAATACGGTCAAGCGGCAGGCTTTCATCGACGATAGCACGCTTGAAGAACATCATCCTCTCACCACCCGTGAAAGGATTATCAGGAGTATGAGAGTACTGTGCGCTGCCTATGGCGATGACAAGATCCTCGCCCATGTCCAGTATCTGTCTGACTGTATGCATGTGACCATTGTGTACAGGCTGAAATCGGCCCACGAATAACGACCGCATCCTAATCACATCTTGATTTGGTGTAAGAGGCAAATAAGTGTTGAGCTTCTCTGAACACCGTGGCAGAGAATGTGATGTGAACACCCGTTGACTGTAAAGTTCGAGCAGTACACTGAAGTTCTTAACCTCGTAATCGTCTCTCGAAACGGCGGTGTTCCTGACATGATGGAAATTGACGGCTCCTATGGCGAAGGTGGAGGACAGATACTCCGCACAGCTGTGTCATTGTCAGCGCTTGCGATGCAGCCAGTCAGAATAATCAAGATTCGTGCCAGCAGACCCCAGCCAGGTCTGAAGAAACAGCATATAGCTGCTGTGGAGCTCACTGCGAGACTCGTGAAGGCCCGTGTAAGCGGTCTCAAAGTCGGCAGCACCGAGGTGGGGTTTGAGCCAATCGAAAGATGCAACGGCAATTTCAGCTTTGACGTAGGGACAGCCGGATCTATCTCGCTAGTTCTCCAAGCGGTCCTGCCTCCCGCAGTGTTATCACACGAGCCCACCACCTTTCGTCTCACGGGCGGTACAGATGTCAGCTGGAGCCCGCCTATTGATTACATAAGGGAGGTCTTTCTGAAGATGCTGGGACGTATTGGGCTCACGGTGAGTCTGGTACAAGAGCGTCGAGGACACTATCCTGCAGGAGGGGGCAAGGTGTCCTGTGCTGTCAGTGCGAACAAGCAGATTGCTCCCTTGGAATTGGTTGAATTCGGAAGGCTCAGAGAGATAGGGGGCATATCTCACTGCGTAAGGCTTCCGGCTCACGTAGCTGAGAGACAGGCCGTTTCAGCTGAGAATGCTCTTCGCAGTCAGCATGTTGACAGTATCCATATAGCTCGAGAAAGTCATCCCAAGGGCGCAGATCCCCATCTGGGTCCGGGGAGCGGCATCGTTCTCTGGGCAGAATCCGAAGATGGAGTAAGATTGGGTTCTGACAGCTTGGGGGAGAAAGGTAAGAGCGCCGAAGAAGTGGGTTCAGGGGCTGCACGTGCCCTCCTTCATGAAATGGCATCCGGAATGGCCGTCGATTCTCATCTCAGCGACATGCTTGTTCCCTACCTTGCTCTTGCCTCGGGTGAAAGCCGGATTGGAATCACGGAGATAACATCACATCTGATGACGAACGTCTGGGTGACTCGGCAGATTCTGGGTATCGATGTTGACATACAAGGAAAGATAGGGGAGCCGGGGATACTACGTATCAGAGGGACGACTCTCCCCCCGAGGCAGAGCTGAGAGGTACTTGCGTACTGACTCCTTCATCGATGATAGATCGACAGAATCAAGCGCTTCTATCATTAGATCTTGGACGCCAAGACCTTCTGACGCAACTATCTCACGAGCCCCTGGAACCCTAGATCTTGCAGCTGCAAGCTGTTCCGGTGGGGTGATGTCCACCTTATTGAAGACCACGATCATTGGGCTCACAGCGAACATCCTCCGGACCTCGTTGTAGAGATTGAGTTGCTCATCAAATGGCCACCCGCAGGTCTCTGACGGGTCCATCATGAATATGACCACATTCGCCAGATACTTGAGGGCTGCAATCGCTTGTCTTTCAATCTGGTTTCGCTTGCTCATTGAGCGGTCGAGAATACCCGGTGTATCAACGACCTGAATGACATTGTTGTCGACAGTCATGTGCCCCACTATCACCTCGCGTGTAGTGAAGGGATAGTATGCAATCTCGGGCTCGGCAGTCGAAACGGCCTTCACAAGAGTGGACTTGCCAACATTCGGAAAACCAGCACATACAATCGTTGGTGAGTTAGGGTCCACACCCGGGAGAGACGCCATCATAGTCTTCGCTTTGATAACCGTGTCCAAGTTCCCGGATGTCTCTCTGAGGAGAGAGGAGACCCTTCCTTTCGCAGCACTTCGGAGTCTCTTGATTTGTTCAGGCTCCGTAGCGCGCTTCATCGCCACGATTTCAGAACCGACTATCCTGTCGATTAATGCGATGCAGTTGAAAATCGCGCCAAGGGCCTGCTTCAGCCTGTCAATGCCGACCAGAATCTCAGCTAACTCAAGATAAAATGGGTGGAGCCGTTCTAGCGATGGGAAGCTTTCAACTGCTTCTCTGAGCTTGGCCTTTACTTGGGCGGAGAACTCTTGTGTCCTCGAGATTTCCCGTATCCGGGTTCTCTCCAATCTTGCGATTCTCAGGGAGCTCTTTACGTTCTTGCGCAGAGACCTGTTATGTGCGAATTCAATAATCTCCTCTGAGGTCATTATGCGAGGTATATCTGCAAATGGATTCAAAGACGGCATATGAAGACCCCTTCCAGAGGACTTATCAGTCGAGCTAAAGGAACAAGTCAAAACGTTTTAAAAAGACCGCAACTGACTCTTTTTCTGTACCAGAACCCTGAAAGGAGTGCACACGACCATGTCGATTCCAACCGGAGCAACCGTTGTAGGCATCAAGTGCAGCGACGGAGCAGTAGTGGCGACTGACTCACTGATAACTTGGGGCACATTTGTCCTGAGCGAGAAGGGCATCAAGGCATTCAAGCTGACTGACACGATTGTCTTAGCATCCGCTGGTTTGACCTCTGACTACCAGATGCTGGTAAAGAGACTTCAGGCACAGATAAAGCTCTATGAACTGAACGAGAAGAAGCCAATCAGTGTGAGAGCGCTCTCAAAGATGGTCGCAAACATTCTTTATTCGAGGAAGTTGGACCCGATGTTTGTCCAACCTGTGATAGTGGGCGTTGACAAGTCTGGGCCAGTTCTCTACACTCTGGACATGGGAGGATCGCTCATCCCGGATGATTTCACCGCGGCGGGTTCGGGAATGCAGATAGCATATGGTGTTCTCGAAAGAGAATACAAACCCGGAGTCACTGTAAAGGAAGCAGAGGAGATCGCTATTCATTCGATTAAGGCTGCAATCGCTCGCGATGTTCAGTCCGGGGGAGAGATACGAATCATGTCTGTTACGGAGAAAGGCGTCGAAGAAAGAACCGCCTAGACAGTGCGTGTGCATTCTGTGAACAGGAGTACTCTCATTTTTCGCTTCTATCAACAGTCGCGATATAGTATCGCGGCCCTACTTGGGGCCATTGAGACAGATCCAAGATTGGATTCCTTGAATGTGCTCGTCCCGTCAGAAGCACCCGAGAGGTCCATACAGACTTGGCTGAAATATGGACCGGTAACCGTAGCATACTCCGTCATGTCCACTCAAGCAGGCAGGATCATTGAAGAAGCCAAGAACATTCGAAGTAAGCACGGTGACAGGGTGACTCTCATAGCAGGTGGACCGCACGCCAGTGCAAGACCTTGGGAGCTTTTAGAAGCTGGATTTGACCTTGTCGCGATTGGTGAAGGCGAGAGAGTCTTTCCCGAGATAATGTACCGATTGGGAAATGGTCTTGATCCGACTGGAGTCGAAGGTGTGGTGTCCGAATGCATGGAACACTATCCCAAGCCACATGACTTGGTCAAGATAACGCTTGATGATTATCCACCGTTTGCACTCGGTCTGAACATTGTGGGACCAATAGAGGTGACGAGAGGCTGTCCTTTCGCCTGCAAGTTCTGTTGTACACCATTTCTGACTGGAACAGTCGTTAGACACAGGTCTGTTGATTCAGTTGTACGATGGCTGAGTCTGGCCGCACAGAAGAGACACTTCAGGAGGACATGGTTCCTGTCGCCGAACGCCCTTTGTTACGGAGGCAATGGACTAACTAGCAGACCCGAGGAATTGGAGAGCCTCCTCAGCAAATCGGCTTCGGTTGACGGAATTGAAGAGATTTTCTTTGGCTCATTTCCGTCTGAGGTGAGACCTGAATTTGCGAATCATAGAATCCTTGAGATTCTGCGGCAATACACGGCAAACAAAACGTTACAGATAGGACTGCAGTCTGGCAGTGATCGCGTGCTTAAGATTGCCAACAGACGCCACACGGTCCAACAAGGCCGCGACGCTGTCGGAATGGCCCTAGACGCCGGGTTCATTCCTCATGTGGATATGATATTCGGGCTGCCTGGAGAAGAAGAAAACGATCTCAAGGCTAGTCTTCGTCTGTGCGACGAGATGACTGGGATGGGCGTAAGGATACATGCTCATGTTTTCATGCCACTGCCTGGAAGTTCCTTTGAACAAATGCCACCGGGTCGTCTCGATGAAGAAACCCGCAAATACTTGGGCGATCTTGCAAGACGGGGTTTACTGACAGGCTCTTGGGGTACTCAAGAGCAATTCGGAGAAAGACTAGCAGCTGGTAATTCAGATGCGGGTTCGGACTAGTCTTCCGAGCGGGCTCATCTCCTTCCAGAAACCGAGACCATATGGCCAAACCCTCATAAGACGTGAATCATCGAAGGTCGTGAGAGCAACGTGAATACGGACATGCCTCCTGAGCTTAGAGAAAAGCTTGTACGACAGGGTTATGATATTCTGGGTGATAGAGGAGCTTTCAAGGCGTGCCAGTGGCAGAAAAAGAGCCTGCTACTAGGTGATGTATGCTACAAACAACGATTCTACGGTATCGAGTCTCACAGGTGTATTCAGATTACGCCTCTTGTTGATAAGTGCAATCAGGAATGCCAATTCTGTTGGCGAGTGACCCCGTCTGATATCGGAGTAACATGGGATCAGACTCACGTGTCCGAACCCGAGTTCCTTGAACCGAAGCAACTCTTGGATGCTGCCATCATGGCAAACCTTCGCTCGCTCGGAGGATTCAATCCGAAGGTAGCAGCTTGTGTTTCGGAGGAGAAATACCGAGAAGCTCGTGAACCAAGGCATGTCGCTATATCTCTGGCTGGCGAACCAACCCTGTATCCAGTAATCAGCGGGCTGATCGACGAAATCAAGCGACGACGAATGACCTCATTCTTGGTGACGAATGGTACACGTCCCGAAGTCTTGAGCAGAATGTCGCTTCCCACCCAGCTTTATGTCACATTGGCCGCCCCGGACGAGGAAACCTATAGGGCCTTATGCAGGCCGAAGGATTCTGATGGTTGGACGCAACTTAACAAGACTCAGGAACTCCTGTCATCGCTCAAGTGCAGGCGAGTCAATAGACTCACGATGGTGGCAGGTCGAAACATGTATGATGTCAGGTCATACGCGAGACTAGTTATGAAGGGCGAGCCAGACTATGTCGAGGTTAAGGGGTACATGTTTCTGGGCACATCAAGACAAAGACTTAGTCTGAGCAATGCACCTTCCCATCGAGACATAAGGGCCTTTGCTGAAAAACTGTCTTCAATCACCGGTTACCGTGTTTTGGACGAGCAAGTTGAAAGTAGGGTCGTTCTTTTATCTCGTGATTCACAGATAGAAAGGATGAACGTGCAGTGAGGAGACTGAAATGGAACTGGAGACCGTTCTTGAACCCATAAGGGCGGAAATAGAGGCGGACGACACAATCCGTGAGAAAACCCTACCCCTAGCTAGGGAGGCTGTGAGGATATGTGGAGAGTCTGTGAAGCGGGCACATAGAGGTGAGTTTGCTGATGCGTCGAAACTTGTCGAAGAGGCTCGAAATCTCCTGAGCAAGGCAATTGATGAAATATCGCATAGTGAATTCATGCTGAGTTCAAGAGTATTGGATGCGGCATACCAAGAAGTGGCAGAAGCAGCTAATGTTGTTTCTCTCCTTAGTGACGGCTCTTTTGTTCCACCGAATCAGATCGGAGTTCCATCAAGACCCTACCTCACGGGTCTAGCAGATGCTATTGGCGAACTCAGACGAGCGGTACTTGACAGTCTGCGTGCAGATGATACTGCACGTGCTGAACGACTTCTGGACCTTATGGAGGAGACATTGGAGGGCCTTCTCAGGTTCGATTTTCCGAATGCATTAGTACCGGATTTGAGGAGAAAGTGTGACGTGGCAAGATCCTTGTTAGAACGGACTCGAGGGGATCTCACTTCTGGAGTGCAGCAGGCGAAGCTGGTTCAGGAATTGAAGAAGTTCGAGGAGCACATCAAGGATGTTCGCAAGCGGTGAACTGGCTCATACACTAGCAGAGACTGCAGCCCAACAAGAGAGGTTGGCCAAGGAAGTCATAATGTATGATGACCCTCCGTTTGATGGAACACTCGTCACAGGCGTGGATGTCGCATACAGTCGGAGTGAGGCCGTAGGTTGTGCCGTTGTTGTGGACTTGCTTGGACGCCAGAGGGTCCGGATTGAAAAAGCGACAAGGCCCTGCACTGCACCCTATGTGCCCGGGTTCTTCCAGCTTCGTGAAGGGCCAGTCGTTGAAGAGGTCCTGAAATCAATCGACTGTGATGGGCCGATTCTAATCAATGGCAATGGAGTCCTGCATCCGCGCAGACTGGGTCTAGCTTCATACGTAGGTGTGAAAATGGACAAACAGACCATTGGCGTTGCGAAGGGATTACTGGTCGGCCAGATAGGGCCACGGTGCGGTGACGTTGCATACATATCCGATTCAGGAGTGACTGTCGGTTCAGCTCTTTGGCTGGGCAACAGGAAGAGACCGATATTCGTGTCAGTGGGACATAGAACTGCTCTTGAGACTGCGTTGAGTGTCGTTAGAGCCTCCTCTATCTCTGGCTTCCCCGAACCTCTTCTCATGGCCCACAGGATTGCAAAATCACTGGCACAGGATTTGGAGTGAGGAACGAAAGAGTGATAGATCCTGAGACATGGTTTACTCTGTATGCTCTGGCCCGAACAGGAGCAATGCATCGGCGGAGACTGCTTACAACCCGACAGCTAGGTCAGCTGTTGGGTGTGAGCCAACAAACAGCATCTCGGCGTGTTACGCACTGTGTGGAAATGGGGTATCTTAGCAGAATTCATACAGCAAATGGCACAACGGTCGAACTGACTGAGAAAGGTCGGAATGAACTCTTGCAGGTACTCACGGGCCTTGAAGTCGCCATCACCCCCACAGTCGAAGAAATCGTAATTCAGGGTCAGGTTATGGATGGCTTGGGCGAGGGGGCCTACTACGTAGAGGTCTACTCTTCGCGCTTCAAGGAGGCATTGGGTTTCAGTCCATTTCCCGGAACTCTGAATGTGAGAGTCGCAGATGAGGAATCACAGAAAGCAGTTGGAAGAATGAAAGACAGCCCGCCATTGGTTGTCAAGGGCTTCAATCTTGACGGCAGAACCTTCGGCGATGTCATCTGTTATAGAGTCAAGATCAACGAAAAGGCCGAGGGTGCGATTGTCATTGCACAGAGAACGCATCACAGCCAAGATACTTTGGAGGTAATTGCTCCAGTCAATCTGAGAAAAAAGCTGAACTTGGGCTCAAATGATACGGTGGTCCTCAGATTCGTTCCTCTTCATCTGGCAACTTGAACTCAATATCCATATTCGCCTGTTAAAGGGACGAAAGCGACGCCACCCCAGCTCTTGGTATTGATTTTCCCGTCTGCAGCCTTCTTGATGACTACCAACTCTTGATAGAAACCTCGCCCACCGACAGGAACAAGCATCATGCCGTTCTTGGCGAGCTGTTCGAAGAGTGGCGGTGGCACAGATGGTGCAGCGGCAGTCACAAGGATTCGGTCGAATGGTGCCTGTTCGGGTATGCCCTTTCCACCATCACCGTGGATAAGAGTCACCCTTTTCGTGTAGCCTGTACGTTCCAAATTGGCTCGTGCGAATTCGATGAGATCATCAACAATCTCGATTGTATGGATGTGGCCGGGGTTCCAGACGCCTTCAGGGGCAACGATTTCCGCACAGAGAGCAGCGTGATAGCCCGATCCTGCTCCTATCTCCATTACTTTCATACCCGGCTCTAGGTCCATTACCTCACACATAATTACGCACATATGTGGTGCAGAGATTGTCTGTCCACAATAAATGGGGAGCGGGGAGTCAGAGTACGCCTCGCTCCGCATCTCTGGCAGAACGAACTCTTCCCGAGGTACCGTCCTGAACGCGCGTTCTACCTTCTCACTGCTAAGGTAACCACTCATCTTCAACCGTTGGACAAGCCTTTCCTTTTCAGTATTCAGTCGGTCCGCAGGCATATGAACCGGTATGTGGTGTCATGTGCAATGATAAAAGCCTTGAGAACGCACAGAGCGTCATGCGTAGCGTTCACTTTCACGCAGCTGGACACGCGAACGTCCTTGGTGAGCACAGAACAACCCTAGAAATAACGACGGAAAGTGACCTAACTAAACGCGGAACGTGTGTGATTGCAGTCCGTGCAAGCCAGACTCTGAGGGATTTGGATGACGAGATAAGGAGTCTAGCGAGAAAGAAGGACACCCGTATTTGTCTCAAGATGACTGTTGACGATCAGACTGAGGAAGTCCAAGGATGGGGAGACCCAGGACTCACATACACGGACAACACGAGCATGGTAGCACGGAGAAGCATGTACCGCTGTGGACGCACTCTGTTCGTGAATGCTGACAAAGCTGCGTCAAACTTGGACCGTGAGTTCGTACGGAGGCTTAGAGACTCCAGCGCAGTACTCGAGTGCGAGCTTCTTTACTTCAACGAATGATTAGGTCTATTGCCATCTGGTACTCACGAGGAGCACTTTCTCGAACATGTCTCACTTCCCCTATTTGTGACACTTCCCTACCATTGCGCTTGATTAGGGTCGCGACTTTCTCAATCAGTTGTTGTTCAGGATTCTGTTCTCCAGCAAATTCGTAATAGTGGATTATTCCACCTCTCCTGATTGCTTTGCAGGCTTGTCTTAGAAACTGGGATGAATCTGAGGGATGATTCATGATGACACGATTGACATTCTGATCATAGTTGTTCAGGACATAATCGCGCGAATCTGCAACAATGGGAATGATAGTACCCTTGAGGCGATTGATTTTCATGGACTGTTCTAACAGCCTGATGGCTTCAGGGTTGATATCGATCGCTACAATTCGTGAACGGCTCAGTCGGGCAATGTGCAATGCAAAACAGCCGACGCCGGTGAACATGTCCACGACCAGCTCGCCATCATTCACTTGTCTGGCCACCCTTTGATGCTCCTCAAGCAACCTCGGACTAAAGTAGGCAGCGGCCAAGTCGACGGCTATCTTGCATCCATACTCCAAATGCACTGTTGCTGTCCTGTTCTCACCTGCAAGTAACTCATATTCCCGTGTTCTAGTAATGCCCGAAACCGCCCCCTTCTTTGCGAGCACCGTCGAGACGCTCTTGTGCGCCGTTAGGAATGCTTGGCCTATCTGCTGCTTGTGTTGTGATATCTCAGCAGGGATTTCAAGCACAGCTATGTCTCCGACTAGGTCGTAAGACCGAGGTAGCAGCTCTACCTCCTCTTCAGTTAGCCTGCCACCCAGCGCGTCCTTAAGCGTTCTGGGAGTTCGCGAGACCAAGGCAAAACGCCTGACACCTGTCTCAAACGTCTCGTTGCCTACAATGCTGTGAATCCTATGAGTCTCCAGCTTCTGCTGCAAGGGGAAAAACAGCATGTTGCTTTCTGATTCGATTCTGTAGTCAGTATCGAGTAGACCTGCACGCATGAGAGCCTTCCTGACTCGATCTCCCAGACTCGTGGACACTTTGAGGAAGGGCTTCACAGGAGACATCGAACCGGACTATGGTTGAGTACCTAAGACACTTCCGATATGCTTGTCTAAGCACGCCCTTGAATAGAGTCTGGAGGAATGCTAATCACCCAGTCTAGGAGCGCAAATGAACTCCTTACCATAACCTCTCTTCGAACCCACCATGATTTGATAGAACCCCTCCCCTTCACGGCCGTGCCTTCTGGAATCGAGTTCCACTTTCTGCAGCACGCCGGTCACATCAACCCTGTCACCGGGTTGCAGCAGACCTCTGAAAACTCCGTCATAGACCATGACGCGCTTGACAACGTTGCCTTGGGTTGCCTGACTCGGCCTTGAACTGACCTGATAGATTGCCGGCATGAATATTCCGTATTCTGATTCTTCGATCTCCATACTGATAGTCACGGGAGTGTCAGCCAACGATACGTAGTGTTCGCTGCCATATTCTATCGGCGTCTGTGTTGGCAACAGCACAGGCATTATTCCGATTCCTCTTCCATTCAGGTACAGCTCTCTGCGTCGAGAGGACAGTGTTTGCAGAGCATTGAAGACTGGCTTTGGCAGTCTGTTGGCGGATTTGGAAGAGCCAAGGCAGTTGTCGGAAATGCCTCCCAGATGCACGTTCTTGTTCTGCTCTACGATCTCGCTGTAACCCTCCTGAAGACGCCACGCGTCTTTGAAACCGTATACGTTCATGTTAATATCTGAACGTTCTGGATTGTGAGCCTTCCATGAGATGCTGCCAGTGACTCCAAGGTGGTCGAAGGAGATGTCGAGTGTATCATGCACGATCCCGGCTAACTGCATGGCCCCTGCTTCGAGCTCGTCGACTGGGCCTTCCCGAATTATCTCTCTCAATCTCAACTCAGGACTGAAGTATCGAGCGATGTCTCGTCTTGGCAGCTCCAGTAACTCAGTATGAAAATGAGAATCGTCAATGAGATACCTTGATGGCACCAAGCTCATGCCTTTAATGACAGAGTCGACCCCGCCCCAGAAAACGCGCTTGTAGCTCGTGTTCCCACTATGCCAGTCTCCCTCCGAATCCGGGACATACTTAAGGAAACAGATTGTTCGATCTTGCGGTTGTATGTAACCAAGAGTAACAAAGACTCGTCCTTCTATATCGTGAATTATATCACGGTCCCTTACTTGCTTCGGCAAGTGGGTAGTGGGAGCCTTGGTCAAGACTTAATTCCTCTTCAAATCAACACAGTCGGGAGCTGGACAGATTAAGATGATGCTTGGCAGATTGAAGACTGGAGTTCTATAGATGAGGATTCTTCATGTCTGCGATAGTCTGAATCCTGCGGGTGTTGGAGGGTACGAGTCTTATCTCCATCATCTGTCTAGAGTATTCGCATCCGAAGGACACGAGGCCTTCGTCGTGACTCAGTCTCCTAGCACAGATTCACCTGAGTTCGTGGCGCGACCGCATTACAGACTGTTTCATCTTTCGGGAAATCTGTTGGAAGCTCGGAAGTGGAAGTTCCTCTCATTACCAGAGAATGAGAGGAGTTCAGCGGCAAGAAGCATGTTCAGCAATAACGACATCAGCGCCGATGTTCACGTGTTGACAAGCCAGCTCAGGACACTCGTCCGCGATTTGAGCCCGGATGTGATTCATGCACATAGCACCTACGTGGTTTTCAACAGAGTACTAGAAGGACTGCGTCGTCAAGGGATTCTTAGCGGTATACCGGTGCTCGCAACAATCCATGGCCTTCCGAAAACGCTCGTCTTGCCCGGTGGAGAAACAACGACCGATTATGAACAGCTCGCTCAGTCCTGCCCGTTTGATAGAATCACTGCTGTGAGTGAGTGTGTGGCAGCTGCGTTGCGCGAGCGTCTTCCTGAGCGCTCTGTAAATCGAATTCAACTGCTCTACCTTGGAGTTGACATCTCTGTGTTCCGACCTCAGCGTCAGGTCAAGAAGCACTGGGACCTGGCGTTCTTTGGAAGAATCGAGCAGGCCAAGGCGGTGGATCTCTTGCCGGACATGATGGTCTCTCTAAGGACCAGATTCCCGGATATTCGTTTGGTGATTACAGGTGAAGGGTCATATCGCAGGAAGTTCTTGGACGAACTCAAGAAGAGAGACCTGATGGGTGCGGTAAGTTATCTTGGGGTTGTTCCCATCGAAAAGATTCCTGATCTTCTGAACGAAGTCCGGATCTTTCTTTACCCATCGAGAGAAGAGGCGTTTGGCCTGTCATTGACCGAGGCGATGGCTTGTGGTGTCCCGGTAATAACCACGAGTGTTTTCGGTCCTTCCGAGATAGTAACTCATGCTCATGATGGTCTGGCTATGAAACCGGGCGACTTGAGAGGTCTGTCCGAAGCAGTCCGGGAACTACTCAGCGACTCCCGACTGCGTTCCAGACTTGGACAGAACGCGCGCAAAACCGTAGAAAAGCGATTCGACCTAAAGAAACACTCCGAGCAATTGCTTCTGCTTTACCATGAATTACGGCATGCTCACCGTCAATCATAAGGCACTCTCGGGCACGCAAGATTATGTAACGGTGGCGGGCCAGGGGGGATTCGAACCCCCGACCAACAGGTTTCTCGGCCTCTCAGCAGGGTCGCTAAGAGATGTAAGAGCCTGTCGCTATACCTGGCTTAGCCACTGGCCCACAAAACGTCCGATGCCATGGTTGACTTTAAAGAGGTTACGGTGTTGCGTTGTCTAGTGATGACGCAACTAATATAACGAAGTGACGTCCTGCGGCTTAGTGCCGCCCAATTCCAGAAGAGTGTGTGCAAAATGAGCGAACACAAGAAGCTGTACGATAAGGTGTTCAGCCTGATAGAACAGCACGACAAGTGGATGACTAAGACCATCAATCTGATTGCATCGGAAAACGTTTCGTCGCCCGCTGTAAGGTCCGCGATAGTCTGTGACTTTCGGGATCGCTATGCAGAAGGATGGCCGGGAGAACGAGTCTATGCAGGATGCACTTACATCGATCAGGTCGAACTGATTTGCATCGATCTTGCGAAGAAGCTGTTCAGAGCTGAGTTTGCTGATGTGCGCCCTGTCTCAGGAGTGGTTGCAAACCTCATGATGTATACCGCAATGATGCAACCGGGCGCTAGGATGATGGCACTCTCAATCGCTCATGGAGGACATATCTCACACGCAAGAGAAGACCTCGGTGGCACGGCCGGAGCCGTTAGAGGCCACAAGGTTCGCAACTATGCATTCAACGAAGAAGAATTCAACATCGACGTTGATCAGAGCATAAAGGACATCAGAAGTCTAGAAGCTGAAGGAAAGCACACTGAGTTCCTGCTCTTTGGCGGAAGCGTTTTTCTCTTCCCTCACCCCGTCAAGGAATTTCGTGATGTTGCAGACGAGTTCGGGATGCATATAGGCTACGACTCAGCTCACGTTTCCGGCCTGATTGCTGCTGGGCGTTTCCAAGACCCATTAAGGGAGGGTGCAGACATCGTTACTGCTTCTACACACAAAACCATGCCCGGGCCACAACACGGCTTAGTGCTGGCAAAGCCCGAATTTGCAGACCGTGTCAAACAAGCCGCATTTCCAGCCATGCTGAGCAACCACCATCTGCACAATGTAGCGGGTCTGGCTATCGCTTTGGCTGAGATGACAGAGTTCGGAGAAGAGTATGCGGACCAAATCATCAAGAACTCAAAGGCACTTGCTCAAGCGCTCTATAATCGGGGATGGAAAGTAGTGGCGGCTGACAAAGGTTTCACTGAGTCCCACACAGTTCTCATTGATGTATCAGAAACACCGATGAAGAATGGCCGAACTGTAGAAGAAGAGCTCGAGAAGGCCAACATAATCATCAATCGAAACTTGCTTCCATGGGACAAGAAGATGGGGCGCGACTACAAAAAGCCCGGTGGTATTCGCCTAGGCACCAGCGAGATGACCCGACTTGGCATGAAGGAGCCTGAGATGGATGCAATAGCTGAGCTCATTCATCGTGTAGTGATGAAAGGCGAAGATGTCAAGAAGATAGCGGCTGAAGTCGAAACCTTCAGGAAGAACTACCAGAGAGTCCAGTACGCCTTCGATACACAGACACCTGCGTACGCTCACTTGAGATTCAAGTAGCAAAAGATGCATTGTTTACTATCTAGGGGATTCACATGGACATAGTAGAAGCACAGGAACTGATGCGCCGCATTTACTATCAGAGAGATAGTACGAGAGGCGTCGACAGGACTCTGATTAGGACGTTTGAGGAGCTCGGAGAATTGAGCGATGCCGTACTCAGAAGGAAGAACCATGCAGCAATCGCAGATGAGATGGCAGATGTCCTGGCTTGGGTATGCTCTTTCGCAAACTTGCTGAATGTGGATCTATCAGCGGCCTTGGCCAAGAAGTACAACGGTGTATGCCCTCGGTGCAAAAAGGCTCCTTGTGAATGTACTGACACACCCTAGGCCAAGTTGCTCTAACGGGTATCTGGCTAACCGGTCAAATGATAGGTCAAAAGGATTAAAAGCTAAGGACAGAGAGAGCCTCACGCCTAGGAGATAGGACAATGCCAAAGACTGCTAAGAAACGGAAG
>PRDJ01000020.1 GCA_003345555.1 Candidatus Thorarchaeota archaeon | reverse complement strand
CGCAAGGGTGGGAACGGTGGGTGGGAGACCATGGGACGACGATTTCTATTCAGAGCTTTGGAGCATCGGCGCCCTACAAGGTTGCATTTGAGAAATACGGTTTCACGGTGGATAATGTGGTCGAACGCGCAAAAGCGCAAATCGAACAAAGCTGAATCTACCTGGACACTGAAGCCAAAGCAAGATGAAATCCGACCAGCGCATGGTCCGAAGAGTATGCAGCAAAGACGCTCAAGATTTCCCAAATGTATTGAGCGCGTTCAAAGCTATGCTTCTGAGTTGTTCGTCCTGACCCCGGCCGAGCTGAAGAAGAGACGGAACTGCTCTATCGTCGCCAATCTTCCCGAGCGCCTCTGCCGCAAGTGCTTTTGTGATGTTGAATCGCTGTGTCAATGCCGCGGCTAGATTGTCAAGCGACCTCGGATGAGCGACCTCCGCTGCGCGGAGTGTATCAGCATAGTCAATGTTAGGTTCCTTAGAGAGTATGCTGATTAGAGGGGCCACAGCTGGGGGTCCTACTGCCACAAGCCCTTTCACCGCTTCAGACCGTACGCTGGAGTCAAGATCGCCCAAAGCATGAATGAATGTGAGCACACTGGGAGGCAGTGCTATCTCGGTGAGCGCCCTGATAGCTGACAGTCTTACCCACGGGTATTGATCTCCTGCAACTTTACGAAGGTAGTACTCGGACCTCGGATCGGCGATACAGCCCAGTCGCTCTGCCGCCTCTGCACGTTTGCCCGAATTCGGACCTGTAAGCACCAAGATAGTCTTCAATAGCTCAGCGGTCTGGTCAGAGGCATTGCTGAACGAGACCAGCTCTGGGTCAAAATCATACTCCATAGTACATGATATATCATCACCAAGTATCCCGAGTTCTCCAAGGAAACTATGGAGGCCTGCGCTCCATTCTTCTTGCCTCACGGCTGAAGTGGCGAACGTAAACCCGTAGTATGTTGAGATAAGGGCGGACGAGCTAACCCTTCCCCTACACATATGTTTGACTTCTGCGAGCCTTGCCTCAATTATCTGCGGAACAAGGACTGCACCCAATGATTTCTGGAGAGCATCTATGTCCAGAAAGAAAGTGTTGTACCGAGCGACCTGCTCGCGAAGAAGCTCAATCGCAAAGGGCCGAGCAGAACTGCTGATTGGCCTGCCCTCTAGTTTGCCAACTCTGTTGATGATATCGACCGGATCCCTATCGAGCCCCTGTAGATCGGCAATACAGAGAACCTCGAAGAGGATACTCCTCAGAATGCCCCAACGCTGTCTCATTGGTCCTTGCGAGATAATGCTCAGGGAATTGACGAATTCTGGCAGTAGGCCGGTGTCCAGCGAATGCTGAAACAGCTCTCTTAGCTCACCAGTCCGACGGGTCACGAGAACTTCAGTAATGTCAGACAACGATTGATTCATACTCAAGGGGTGTATCAATGCGCGTCCTCTCGTTTAGCGAATA
This sequence comes from Candidatus Thorarchaeota archaeon, assembly GCA_003345555.1. Lineage (GTDB taxonomy): Archaea > Asgardarchaeota > Thorarchaeia > Thorarchaeales > Thorarchaeaceae > OWC5. The sequence continues at coordinate 4,095 of PRDJ01000020.1, read as the reverse complement.
TAACCTTGGTTCTCTATTCTAGGCCCGATGATTAGAACACGGCACGTTTTTTTAATGTAGTCAAAACAGCCAAGATGTGCCATGCCTGCACTTTAATAAGCAACATGTACAGCGTCCTCTATTGGATTCAATTCCACTTGAGGAATGCTACTATGGCGTCCAAAGAATTACTTGATTTGATGAACAAGGGATTAGCACGAGAGATACAGGTGTCCATCCAGTACATGTGGCAGCATGTTCGGATATTCGGTTTCACTCATCTCCCAATCGCTGATGAGCTCAAGAAGATAGCAATCCAAGAAATGAAGCATGCAGAAAGCATCGCGGATCGGATTGACTACCTTGGCGGCGAGCCCACAACTGTGCCAGCCCCGATAACGGTTGGCAAAACGCCCGAAGAGATGGTCACACTGGACAAGAAAGCAGAAGAAGAGGCCATAACTCTCTACAGGCAGACCATCGAGAAGGCGATGGCTGAGAAGGATTATGTCACTTGGGAACTCTTCGAGGACATCCTCGAGGATGAGGAAGACCATCACAATACATTCAGCACGTTGCTGCAGAAGACATTGTGATTATTCTCGGTGTGATACTAAACCATTGGGCGGCGCTTTCGAACCCGCCCCTTGTTTTTCTTTTGACTCGTTAAAGACTGCTACTTCTTTCGCGGCCGACCAGCAATACCAACGAGCTCAGATACTAAGAACTCGATAGTTTTGATCTCAATATCTGAGCCGATCAGCCGGGCTCCATCACTGAGATTCCTCACGCAGAAAGGACATGCGGTTACGAGAACGCTGGCTCCTGCCTCCTTCGCTTCTTGAACTCTGCAAGAAGCAATCTCTGCCGCGTCTTGGGGGCGCCCCACTTTCATGCCACCCCCGGCTCCGCAACATCTCGAGATCTTACGGTTCCATTCCATTTCCACTAGCTCGACTCCGGGGATTGCCTTGAGAATCCTCCTTGGCTCATCATACACACCACAATGTCTTCCAAGGTGGCAAGGATCGTGATAGGTAATCCTCTTGCTAAGTGAACCGAGCACAAGTCTGTTCTCGGCAATCAGCGTGTCTATGAGCTGGACTGTATGCTTGGTTGAAAAGGCAGGCGCTTGGTCAGTGAGACTCGCGTAGTCCTTCGTGAATGTTCTGTAGCATCCCGAACACGAGACTACGATGTCGCGCGGCCCGGATGATTCAAATGCCGCTGAGACCAATTCCGCTTGTGCTCGTGCCTGCTCTATGTCCCCGATTCTCCTAGCTGGAGAACCGCAACATATGTTCTGAGGAAAGACATAGAAGGATGCTTTCGCGGCCCTCAGGATATTGGTTACATAGTCTAGTTGTTTTGGTGAACGAAAGAGCTCCGTGCATCCAAAGAAGAGTGTGAATTCCGCAGGACCAGTTCCAGATTTGGAAATCGCCCGAAGAAGATTCGACGCTTGTGATGAGTCCTCAGCATAGGGATTACCGGTCTCTCTGGTCCGCCTGCTTATGACCATGTAATCTTCAGGAGGCAGCACGTTGGCTTCAAGGAGAGCAGTCTTCATCTCTTGGATGGCTTCACTCTGGGGATATCCACACGCGATGTCACAAAGGCCACAGCTAGTGCAAGAAAAAACGCGTTGAGCCATGGTGCTGTCAGGCCTCAGGTTTCCTTTCAGCCAATGATACATGAGCGTCAATCTGCCCTTCGCTGAATATGAGTCGAACTTGAATTGGCGATATGAACAGCAGTTCTCACGACAGAACCCGCATCTTACATGCATGCACGCACGGGCCCAGTCCTCGTACTTTGCGAGACGAACCGCCATCAGTCAAACCCCCTGTTTCCTCTGTTCAATATGCGCTTCGGGTCCACAAGCAGCTTTATGCCAGTCAGGAGCTGCCACGCGGGGCCTAGTTCCTCCCGGACCCAAGGAGCTGACCTTAGACCAACTCCATTAGCGTCGGACACGCTGCCGCCGAGCTCAAGAGCGCGACGGTACATCCGCTCCTTGAATTCGAACCAATGATTTACCTCACGCGGAATACGAGTATCAATGGGCACACTGAAGTATATGCAGAACGGAATCGGCCCTCTGGGGGCTGCAACGGCAAACGCTCCGAAGTCTATCTCGACCCAGCCGAATTCCCGCTTGAGCTCATCACAGAAATCGCTGTATTCTTGGAAACGACTGAATGGAACACACGCATCTATCAAATCGGGTTCATATGCAGTGTGTGAGAGAGCAAAATTGCTCTGGTCGAAATTCTCCCTTGTGATGTTGACGGATTTCCACCATGACTCGGTCACTTCAGCAGGAAGACGTGAACCGCCGTACTCTTCGCAGCACCGAGAGACAACTTCCAAGCTCTTTTCGACCATGTCAGTGTCCCCAGAGCATCCGAAAAGGACAGCCATACGAACCTCACTTGGAATAGGAGTCTTGGCACGCTCCATATACTGGACAAGAGAGCGTCTGTCGAAGGCATAGACCGTCTCGGGCCAGCACCCGGAACTGTGAATCCGCTTGCATGCTTCCATAGAGGTTCTGATGTCTGCAAACCCATAGCTCACTCTGTCTCTGAATGCGGGCAAGGGATAGACCTTCAATGTCACTTCAGTGATGATTCCAAGTGTGCCCTCAGCTCCGAGAAACAAGTTGAGCAAATTGTGCGTTGGCAGGGACAGGTAGTTCTTTCCGCCAATCCTCATCTTCTGGCCTGTTCCGAGAACAACCTCCACACCGAGAACTTGGTCGTAGGCATACCCATACTTTGCTCCGTAAATGCTCATGCCCATGCAGCTGAGTGCTCCACCTATCGTTGATGAGATGCTGCTTTCCGGATGATGTGTGAAGAATAGGTTGTGCTTGAGAGCTGTCCTATAGATCTCATCATGGACGGTTCCTGCTTGCACTGTCATGGTGAGATTCTCGCTGTCAATCTCAAGTATCTGGTTCATACGTTTCATGTCCAAGACAAGGCCATGTCTGACGGCAAGTGGATTGCCGGACATGCTCGTTCCTGCGCCCCAAGTATAAAGCGGCACATCAAACTCGTTGGCTGCCTTCACAATCTCTACGATTTCATCAGAATTAGCAGGCTTCACAACTATGTCTGGTGTATAGTCCTTGGCAATCCCTTCTATGGAGTAGTCCTTTGAATACGCCAGCCGATCACATAGTTCGTTGCTGACATACTCAGACCCTGCAATCTCCACAAGGCGTCTGTAGACCGACTCAATGGATGTCATCCGGCATCATTCCTAGATTCAACAGCGGGAAATGAGTGCCAAGCAAGTAATATCATTATTGAAGGCTCAAGCAGCACAGGCTTTCAATAGAGACCTAGAGCACCGCCATAATAATAAGCGGCCGACCTGCGATTCGTACATCATCAATCCTGCTAGAAGGAAATTCCTCTCTTGGCGAAGTAGATTGACCGAAGATATTGCTCCCGGAGAAGGACAAGATACACCAGCTGCCCGCGAGGATTCAGTGTCTAAGAAGTATGCTCTTGCAGTGATTGAGGCACTTCTAGTCACAGTTCTCTGGTCATCATCGTGGGTGATTATAAAATTCGGCCTCAAAGACATACCTCCTATCACCTTTTCCGGACTCAGATACACTCTCGCCTCATTGATACTGCTAGGTATCATCATGTCTAGAGCCGACTATCGAAGTGCCGCGAGAAGACAAAGCCGACGCTGGTGGAGACAAATCACTTCGTACGGCATTGTATTCGTGGCCATCACTCAGGGCACACAGTTTGTAGCGCTCGCATTGCTGCCGGCAATCACAGTATCACTGTTGCTGAACCTGACACCTTTGATTGTACTGGTACTAGGGGCAACCTTCCTTCGGGAAGTACCGTCCTTGACACAGGTTGGTCTCATAGTGCTCGCAGTAGTGGGAGCGATGCTTTACTTCTATCCCGCGGGCGTGCCTGCGTCCGAGACCTTGGGTGTGGCAGTTGTGATACTGTCGTTAGTCGCAAATGCGGTCTCATCAGTCATGGGCAGGTCGATTAACAGGGACCGGATTGCGCCGCCTCTAGTTGTGACCGGTATCAGCATGGCATTTGGTGCAATCTTGCTCGTGGTGGCTGGTCT
>PRDJ01000019.1 GCA_003345555.1 Candidatus Thorarchaeota archaeon | reverse complement strand
AACCTTTCGTCTTGAGCTCCTTGAGCACAAACTCGCGGATTTCAGAGCTTTTCATTGAACTGACAGGCTTAGCAGAAAGCGATTGGGCAATCTGCTTGGCGACCTCATACGGAGCACCAGCTTTGACTATGCTGACAACAACCTTTTCGGGCATGAATGGTTCGGTCTTACCAGTTCTCTTCTTAACGTCCATTGTTTTCACCTACGTACCAAACACGTCTACGTGTTTCAGAGACCCATTGTAGCGAACCCTGATAAACTAGTGGGAATTCGTTCAAGGGTTCTGCGTGCCCCGATGAAACGAAATCAGGCGTTGCAGACATGTGTAGTAGACATATGTCGATTCCCTGTGTCTTCCGACATCAAGTCGACTGCTTCCTTCGGCGCATCTCAAACCGGTGACTGAATTCACGTTGTGCCTTCTCTTTTTCTTTTTGCGCCCTGATTGCATCCTTCTGTCTTCCGCAGTTGATTTTGGCAGCACGGCCTAGCTCATGAACTCGTTCCGCTTCTTTCTCATTGCCTGCCTTCTTGTACAACCGTCGTGCTTCCTCCCAAGCTTCAGCAGCAGAACAGAAATCATCGAGCCTCGCTTGGGCTACCGCCTTTGCGTCGTATACTTGCGGATCATCTTTGACAGTTGCCGTCAGAGTGGACAATGCCCTACTGGCCTCTTCCCACTCTTCGAGTTCCATGCAGACAAACCCAAGGTTTCTTAGTGCCGACACATAATCTCGCTTTCTCACAATCGCGCCCCTGAAGTGCTTCGCCGCATCGTGAAGACGGCCTTCCTTGTAGGCGACCATGCCCATTGCATTTTCTACGAAAGGGTCGCTGGGGTCTATTTCGAAAGCCTTCTTGAGCGCCTTCATGGCCGCCTTGTTTCTGTCGGCGTTCATGTTTATGTCTGCAAGGACTCGCCATACTCCAATATCCTGTGGAGCCATTTTCGCGGCAGACTCGGCAGACTCCAATGCATCGTTCCAGCGCTCCAACCGTGATAAGGCAAGTGAGCGACCGACAAGAGCGGGAACCAGCTTGCTGTCCAGTGAAAGGGCCCGGTCGTATCTTTCTATGGCCTGCTCACTCTGCCCAAGCTCAAGATGAATGTCTCCTGTCCGAGACCATACCGTCGCATTATCAGAAGTGATCTGAATGATGCCATCCAGACAAGCCAACTCATCCTTCAGATGACCTAGAACCCTCAAAGCCAATGCTCTATCCCATAGTATCGGGGGTGATTGAGGAGTCAGCTCCAGCGCCCTATCGAAGGACTTCAAGGCATCCGCGGCCTTGCTCGGACCTAGGGCGAGGAGTACGCGACCGCGGTTTACAAATGCTTCAGCATGACTTGGGTCAAGACGGGTTGCCTGGTCAAGGCACCTTAAGGCCTCTCCAAATTGGTCCTTCCTCGCGAGCAGCACACCTCTGCTATTCCAGGCAGACGCGTCGTCAGGGTTGGCTTTGAGATGCGCCTCCAATTCCCTCAGTGTATCATCAATGGATGCCATCTAGACCAAGCGGATTGAGACTGCGTAGCAGAAAAGAGTTGAGATAACCACATTCCTGTCAGATGGCTATTGCCTCATGAATATAAGCGGGCCAACAACCGCCTTCACCGCTTCAACATGAAACCACTCGATGTCAAATCGTTTGTTTTTGACCTGGGAGGCACGCTGTACGGCCCAACGGATTTAGTCGGCGAGATCAGAGGCTTCCTAGAGGAACTCGGGCTAACTGGGTTCACTGATGATGCAATCCAACGTAGCAATGATGCCGCAGACGCTTGGCTCGACGAGATGATGTTTGGCACCAATGCTCACGCACACTGGGAACCTTCGCATGATGAGTTCGAGCAATACGATAGGATAGTGCTCACGACTCTCGGGGTTGTCGACAATCTCGATGACTACGTGGCGCGATACCAACACAAGTGGGATGTGAGAATCGCCAGTCTGAAGGAGCAGCTATTCGAAGGCTGCAAGTCTACTCTCGAAGAACTCCATTCCAGGGGATACCGACTCGCTGCAGCATCGAACAGGTGGGGGACCCCTCTGCCATACCTTGAAAGAGACGGGATTGCTGACCTGTTTGAGTCAGTTGAGTATTCAAACGTGCCAGGATACAGAAAACCATCGCCATACATGTTGGTGCAAGTAGCCAGCCAGCTTCACGTCAATCCAATCAAGATGGCCTACGTAGGCAATGTAGTGAAGTATGATATAGTGGCAGCTCAGAGAGCCGGCGCTGTGCCTATTCTGTTGGCATGGGGTAACGTCGACGAGGAGAAGTTGGCGCCCTCCGGAACGACGATACTGAAGAAAGCCACAGAATTACTGGAATTGGTCGGGTCGAACGGGCATCGGAAAGAGCATAGACAACGCTAAAGGTCCTAATGTGGGAGGTGTGACTCGACAATGAAGCCTCTCGCCACTGCCCTAGTTCTGATAGTTCTGTTATGCAGCCCACTCATCCCTCTCGCCTCAGCACAGACGAATCATAATCTGCAATGGGGGGTTCAAGTGGGAGACGAGATTATACTGGTGCTTCAAAGGAAACTCGTGGACCCGGCGGTTGCACAGTATCTTGTCGAATATGCTCCTATCATGATGAACATCTCCGAGGGTCAACGAGTAATCGCGAATGTCACATTTCTGTCTCCTATCCCGAGCCACATCAACTCCTCAGAGCAGATTCCCTTATCCAACTGCACACTCACTCGTGAAAACGACTCTGTAGTCGTAGCTAGAGACTTGGGAATGATAGTGCTTCCGGTAGGCGACTATGACTTTCTAACCCAGATAGGTAATTACACCGGCGGTGAGGGTATGAGTATCATTGATGACGAAGAAGAATGGGGCACCATTATGGATCGCTCATTCGTTATCTTCCTCTTCACGGTCACAATTCACTTCGAGATGCGCTATCTGAAAGCGAACGGGACTCTAAGTCTAATGGAAGCGAATGTCAACCTAAGCGGCAATGATATTATCGACATCATATTTGTGAGGTGGAGGCCAGGCATGACCACTGTTCTGCCTGGAGGACTGCAGCTCTTGACGATTGAGATTGCCGCAATTGCTGTTGTCGTCGCCATGGGAGTAGTGTTGTTGGTGTGGAGAAGACGTCAGTATGTCAGTCTGGCTGAGACGCCGGTTCTGCCATGACCTCATTGTGGGGATAGACAGATTCTTGTGGCAGTTCAAGTGCGGAGGCGTCCTGTCAAAAGACGAGCGTGATGGCCAAATGAAGACGAAAGCGCCACGTGCCACCCAAATTGCGTGCGCGGAAGACGGGGCTGCCTATTCCTTTAAGCTCGGTGACACTTTCTTCTACGAGTTCCATAGGCACGAGTCGGTTGGCATAGAAGCGGAGTTCGAGATTGCAGACAAAGGAGTCATCTCGCTTGTTAGGACCGAGGAGGAGTATTTGCACCCTGAGAGTATGAAACCGGGCTGGACAGGGGGCGACAGCCAAAGAGGACGATGGTTCTTTAGAGCAGATAAAAAAGGAAACACGACCATCGTCATCCGCAATCTGTTCCGTGGAAGGCTCGAAAGCGAGTGCAGAATTGACATAACTGTGACCTAATCGCCTTCGCGGCCCACCTTTCTGTAATAGCCTCTCGGTCAGTGCTCTGATTGCTGAAACGTAAGGATTGTTATTGGACTGAAAGCGCACCATGAACATCATTTGGCGCATTTGGTGAGCTTATGAAAGCAGGAGTGAAAGAAACAGATGGCTGTGCGCGGCAGGCAACGGCTTTGCTGCTCGTTATTCTCATGGTATCTACTATCGCGACCTGGAGCGACACAAGACCTGCTCAAACGCAGATTGGCTCCATTGGCGAGACTCTGAGGACCGATAGTGTTCCAGCAGGAGACTACGACCGGTTCTCAAGAGGGAACTTCAGCGGGGTCAGCCTATCGAAACTGAATCTTTCACTTAGCTTGAACGAAACCGGATCATCAGTTCGCGGAATCCTTCTAATCGACTTCTATAATGATGATCCTGTATCATTCACTAGCATTCCTTTTCACCTCTACCCGTCTGGCATGGCATACGAAAGCCGGGCTGGCAAGATAGATGTCCTCAATATCACCACAATAGATTATCCTCCGGAGACGCTCACTTTCGACGTTCACAGTAGCCAACAGCTGATGTGGGTCGACCTTCCTTCAGCCCTACAACCTGGTGAGTATGCTTCTCTGAACATCAGCTTCGTAACGACACTTCCCGACGGTGGCTTTGACCGGGCAGGGGCATATGGCAGTGACATCGACCATACACGAATCTTCACGTTCTCCAGCTGCTATCCAGTGCCGTGTGTTTACGACGAGTTTGATGGATGGAATATCGATCGTTACATAGAGGTCGGCGATCCTTTCTATTATGACATGGCATTCTACGATCTCCTAATCGAGGTCCCTCAAGGCATGGTAGTCGCGGCGACAGGGAACTTGGCAGGAGAATTTACTCAGGATGGACGAATACAATATCACTATAACATCGCGCTACCTGTCAGAGAGGTCACATTCTCGGCCTCGCGACACTACGTAGTAGAATCAGCTCTGTACAACGGAGTGAATGTCAGTACATTCTATCTTCCTGCCTCTGCATCGATTTGGGAGGATAACGCACTTCTTTGTTCCATTCAGTCGCTGGAACTGTTCAATTCAACGTTTGGAATCTATCCCTACGCTACATTGAACGTTGTGGAACAGCACGCGGCCTATGGCGGAATGGAGTACCCGTGCCAAGTGTACATCACTCGAGGAGTTTCCCAGAGGATCCAGTCTGGCCAAAGAGGGTTGTGGTACTTCGAACTAGTGGTATCGCATGAAATCGCACATCAGTGGTGGTCGCAGTTAGTGGGTGATGACTGTGTGGACTGGGGATTCCTTGATGAAGGGCTGGCCTCGTGGTCGCACTCTTACTATGCGGAGTACTATCACTCCGACTGGGAGTACTACCAATCACCGCCTCTTATTGACACAGTCCGGACCTTTACCTATGGATGCACGATAAACCAATCAAACCTTGTCAGACCTGACCTGACAAGCTACGTCGATTATACTGAGATGCCGGTCGTGTTGGAGAAGCTAAGACGAACAATCGGTCATGATGCTTTTCTCTCGGGCCTCGGCGGATTCTTGAGGGATAGGTATTTCCTAATCGCCACACTCAATGACTTCCAAAACGCCTTGGAGTCAAGCTTTGGTGGAGATCTCGATTGGTTCTTCCAATCATGGTTCAACAACCCACTTCTCCCCAACTATGTGATTCAAAACGCAGTATACAATCAAATGGGCTCGACCCTCACATTCAGCATAGTCGACGTGAACCGACAATCGAATGTGTATGACTACTGTCAGCAAGTTCCGGTCAAAGTATACGACAGTGGCGAGAACATCATTGCTGAGACCATTGTCTGGGTGAATGGGTCGGCGACCGTGACAGTCCAGACGACGGGCAATCCACATGAGATAAAACTTGACTACAGCAATTATGTGATTGTCTTCTTGCCGTACTTGGGTATGGAGTACTACAGCACCCATGAGATAGAGATCTCTCTTGGCTATGCTGTATTGCTTGCAGGTGCGGTGTCAGTAGCGGCCCTCTCAATCCTGATAGTTGCTTACTATCTGAAAAAGCAAAGAGCTGGATGAATGCATCTCTAGGCTGTTGGACACAAACCGGCTCTGCTCTCGTCGATGACTGGGGCCAACCGTAAGACCGTGTGCGAGCTACTTACTCTTGTAGCCTCGTACGAACGTGTATCCTGCAGAGTAGGAGAGCTTCTCACCACGCTCAAATGCCGAGCGCAACGCCTTCAAACCTTCTTGATACTCCTCGCCACTTATCTTGTGTAGCATCGAATATCCACGCATCTCGACTCTCTGGAGATAGTCAGATCCTAGAATCACAGGGGAGAATGAATACGGTCTCGATGAGACCCTCACGAATCCTACACCATTCATCGCGACCTCGATCTTGTCAATGTCAGGGTATCTCTTCTTGTCGACCGTAGCTGAACCGGGAAAGAACCGTGATGTCATTCGGTTCTCTATCTGCTTGTGAGATTGCGTTACAATACATGAAGAACTGCCCGGCCTCAGTACGCGGAGCATCTCACGAAGAGCCTTCTTGAAGTCAGGAAGGTGATGAATGACCTCGGTCATGAAGACGAAATCGAAGAGGTTCGAACTGAACGGCAGGTCATCAGCCGTGGCCTGCAGCAGTTCGAGGCGCGGGGCTTTGACGCGAGCCTTTTCGAGCATGCCCACAGAGATGTCAACGCCAATCAGCTTTGACGACAAAGCCCTAGAGACGAGAAGGGTGTTGTTGGCGGTTCCGCAGCCCACGTCGAGCACAATAGCATTCGTATCGAGCGCTATCCCTTCAAGCAAATGGTCGACCATCTCCGGGTCGCCCTCACGTACTTGATCGTATACTCTCGAGATCGCATCATAATCGATACTCTTGCCACCGGGTATCGAGGTTCGTGCCTGCTTCAAATCAATTCACCATGTTAGCCGGACCGAAGACAGATTGGGAGTCCGTTGCGAACCCGACCTCAGGCCATTGCATAATTCTCGAGACGATGACAAGCTTGGGTGAAGCTTTCGGAAAACGGTCTAGGTCGATTAGAAGTCCGAAATCTGCCTCACGCTTCCTATACTGTTCCAGTCTATATCGGTTTACATAGGCATATGTCATACAAATTCAGGTAAGCCTGAAAGACTCTCCACACTGAGAGAAACCTATACTCACTTACGTATGCACCCTAGGACAACTCAGAAATGGGATAGAGAGGGGAAAATAAGGGTTGTAAGGACACTGAGTGGAAGACCTAGCTACGATAATACCGCACTTCTCAGGCAAACTCTACTGTCTCAGGAGCCACAAGTACGAGGAGGTTGTCAAAAGCGCTAAAGACCTATTCACTCAGCCATGATAAAGGCGAAGCACTCAACGGTCTAATGGTTGCCTACAATACCACTCTCAACACCATGCTGCAGTCCATCTGGCGGACGACGGAATGGAAGAAGCACCAGATCAAAGGCAAGAAGCAGCACAGACTCTACCCAAAGTACAGGAAGGACAACGCCTTCAAGCGGGAGCTGAGAAACAAGTGTCTGGAAGAGTGGTGCTACGCTGCTCACTGGGTTGACTCCGCCATCAAGACAGCCTTCAGTATCTTGGCTTCGTGGAAAAGGAACTATGACAGGGGCGAGAGAAGAAGGGTATGTCCATGTTCCGGGAGACTATTCTTGCGGATCAAGCAGACTCTCCTCAAACTTGAGGAAGACACGCTCAGGATCACCCTGAGGCCACGTGAGTTCGTCTATATCGACCTCTCCCGACGTTACTTCAAGCTGCCTGACAATGTATCCTCCGTGGGCTTGGGTGAACCCGTCATTACGCCCGATAGAATACATCTGCCCATCCATGTGGCAGAAGAGGAGGAGGAAGAAAGAACTGCTGAGGCGGTAGCGTGGGACTCGAACATGCTATCGATGGATGGCTACAGCCCTAAGACAGGATGGGTGAAGATTGACACGAGGAAACTTGTGTCGGCACATGTATCGAGCTTCGAGAAGAGGCGCAGCATAGAGAGGAAGGCTTCGAAATCCAAGAGGACGAAGAGAGTCCTCACTAAATACAGGAGAAGGGAAATGAACCGTGCGAAGAAACACCAGATTGAAATTGCGAGGGCGATCCGGGTGCTCTCGAAGAGGAGCGGCTTCGAGGCACTGAGAAAGGAGAAGATGTACACGCGTTCGAGGATGTGGAACCGTAGGTTGGCGAGAACTGACTGGCGCGGAATTAAGAGAAGGGTTGCGGAAAGTGGCGTTGTTGAAGAGTTGTCTCCGCAGTTCACGTCGAAGAAGTGCTCCAGATGCGGGTGGGTAAACAAAGACCTAAGAAGAGGAGCGGTCTTCGAGTGCGGAAACTGTGGGTTGCGGATAGACAGGCAGCTCAATGCAGCAATCAACCTGTACCTGAGGATGGAGGGCGTTCCCCATGAGAAGGAGCGGTGGGATGCAGACATTCTACCCACACTCCTCGTGGGTGGGTATGTCCTGACGGGGGCGGAGCGGAAGGGAACCGATGAACTCGTGAGGTTCCTAGATGATGCGGTGAAGCCCCAGATCTACGTGGGATACGATAGGTACGCTGACACATACCTACCTGTCCCTACATAGGTTGAAACCCGAATCTGATATTAGGCCGAGAACAAAACGCTTTGAGCGACCCGGTGCGCGATTTGGATGAGATAGACAAAGTAATCCTGTTGACCTTGGTTTCCAACTGCAGGACTCCGTACGAAACACTCGCACGCAAGCTCGGCATCACTGCCACCGCAGTAAAAAAGCGAGTCAAGAAGCTAATTGACACCGGCGTCATTGTCAGATTCACGGTTGAACTCACCACGGCCATGGTTGACGGAGGAACATTCCTTGCCCTCATATCGACTGATGGGTCGGAGAGAGAGGATGAGTTCGTGAAACTGATAGGATCGTATGGCATGGCAAGAGAGG
>PRDJ01000018.1 GCA_003345555.1 Candidatus Thorarchaeota archaeon | reverse complement strand
ATAGACACGGGGCCTCCATAATGTACTCTCGCAAACGATTCATGATGTCTGTAGTCACCGTTTCTCGTAGCCTGTACTCTTACTACCTTGGGCCCCATTATCGTTATTCTTACTCTGCCATTTTCGCAAAGGAACTCGAATACGTTGTCGTGACGATCTGATTGAGTGACCCGGCCAAGGCTCTTCTGCAACTCTCTAGACTCCAGAGATTGTCCTCACAAAGCTCCTTTTGTCGATTGCGAGAAGAGCTCGTCGTTCCGTCAGGATCAGACAATATGATTGTTACACAGGGAATAGGCAGTGCCGAGAACCGCATCTGTCAGCAACGAGTGCCAAATCGACTCGGGCGAAAAGCCATAACTATTAGCGGCAATATCATTTGATGGTTACAGATGAGCCTACTAGGACCTGACGACTTCGGGCTGGACCGGAAGAACAGAACCAAGAAGTTAGCGAAAGACCTGTCGCCTGCGCTCCAGAGAGAGATTGATTTCTGGTTGGAGAGAACGGAGGACCCCGATGCCATCAAGCGGCTATCAGAGATTGTGGGGCCAGAAGAGGCTAAGCGTCTGGTTTCCAAACGTCGGACAACCACGCCTCGCCCAAGACACAAAGACCAACTGCGAGATGACTAGGTCGAGTCAATGGAATCTCCGAAGCGGCAGCACTGCCGAGAAATCTGGAATGAGAATGTGGAGCCCGAGGCGGGGATCGGACCCGCGACTTCCTGCTTACCAAGCAGGCGATCTTCCACTGAGCTACTCGGGCGCCCCTGAATGCGTCTATCGTCCGGCAGGCGCATTTTCGGCGCTGTTGGCCTTTTGACGAGAGATAAACGTTTCGTCAATTGTGCAGGCCAAACCTCTATACCTGAGTTCACACACGACTACGTACTGGATGCACAGAGGAAAGTGCAAACTTGTGTGAATGTAGACGATATTCATAAGATTCTTGCTGGAAAGTGGGAAGATGGCACTCGGCCAAAGAGTGGCCGTGACAGGGGACAATCTAAGTGAGAACGAGCGTCAATGAGCAAGCTATGGAAATCGTCCGGGAAATCATAGATAGAAAGGATGAGCTTGAATGTGTCGTAGTCCAACAGGCCAACGGGACAACTTTGATTGATGCAGGAATAGATGCGACTGGCGGAATCGAAGCTGGCAGGCTCTGTGCTGAGGCCTGCTTGGGAGGCCTTGGGGCAGTCAGGGTCTCTAGAGTGCACATAGGGGATATGACTATGCCTTCAGTGGTCGTCGGAACCGACCAACCCATGCTTGCTGCACTGGGCTCGCAGCATGCTGGCTGGGAGATGAGGATTGGCGACTACTCTGCCGTATGCTCGGGTCCTGCAAGGGCATTGGCAAGTATCGAGAAAGAGCTCTTTGTTAAGCTGAATTACAGGGATGATTCAAAAGCTGGAATAATCTGCTTGGAAACAGGGGAGACACCTCCCGATAGCGTCACACAATCAATAGCAGACACGTGTGGCATCTCGACAACCGATCTTTACTGTATTCTGGCGCCCATAACGAGCATTGTCGGTTCGGTGCTGACATCCGCAAGGGTAGTGGAGGCCGGTGTGTATAGGCTCATGACGCTCGGATTCAATCCCGCAGGAATCAGAACAGGCCACGGAGTCGCCCCGATCGCTCTTGCAGCAAGAGATAGCAGAGTGGCAGCAGGGATTACAAATGATTGCGTTATCTACGGCGGAAGAGCCTTCTTCTTTGTGAAGTCAGATGAAAGTGATAAGCTGGAAGCATTGGTCGAAAGAGCTTCATCATCTGCATCTTCAGAGTACGGGCAGCCCCTGTATCGCCTTCTCGCGTCGGTTGGATTTGACTCTCATAGACTGGATCCAGCGCTCTTCGGCCCTGCCGAAATCACGGTCAACGACATAACCAGCGGCAGAACACTCAAGGCTGGACACGTGAACCCCGTGGTCCTAAGACAATCACTGGCGATTGGCTAGGAACCGCAAATCTGTCACCTATGTTGATTCTTTTATCTTCAAGACAACCATATGTGACGCTGATTGTCATGAGAATCACTGTCAGATTCCGGGGACCAATTGCTGGAAGAATGGGCACACCTGAGACCAGTCTGGATTTTGAGGATACTGTCAGTATCCGTGACCTGTTGCGGAGACTGATTGATGCAAGAGACGAGGTCAGGGGAGTGTGGTCCACCCCTGAACAGCTCAATCAGAACACACTACTGCTTCGGAACGGAGTGGACATAGAATTGACCGGTGGCCTTGACACCCGCCTCGGCAACGGAGATAGTGTAGTCATACTTCCTCTGGTGCATGGCGGCTAGACCTGATCGGACCCTGCATGCACCGCTTGCAGATTAAGTGATTGCACCTTGGCAGGCAACATATCGCCCACAGCCTTCTCTAGGGCTTCAATCGGAAAGACTCTGGACATCTTTACAAGGGCACCCAACATCACCATGTTTGAGACCATGCGCTGGCCGAGACCGTCAGCAATGCTCATTGCCTTGACCGGCACAATGGTGTAGTCCGCGGCGTTCTCTCCGTAATCCACCAAGTCCGGATCAATAATGACAGTGCTACCCTTCTTTGCTCCGTCAATATGTGCATCGAACGCCTTCTGCGACATCAGTACGCTATAGTCAGCCTTCAGTACCTTTGGATAGTGTATGGGCTGGTCGCTTATGATTACCTCGCTCTTAGCATCGGTGCCCCGTGCCTCCGATCCATAACTTTGGGTCTGTATGGCATCAAGACCAGCGTGGACAACAGCTGCATGACCCATCAACACACCTGCAAGAACGACACCCATTCCACCGGTGCCTGCAATACGTATTTCAACCCTCATTCCGACCTGCCTCCAATGCGCGCAGCCATTTGCTTCAGGGCTTCAGCATAGCCCATCTCTTCTCTGTCTGTGAATTCGCCCAAGTCCATTCCTTCCTTTGTAGGAACTGTGTACTCAATTGGAGTGTCGGGTCTCTTCATAGGCAGTGTCTTGAACCACTGGAGCATGTCAGTCGGACTTGGCATCTTGACCCGACGGCCATAGGAAGTTGGACATTGACTGAGTATCTCGATGAAAGAGAATCCTTTGCGTTCGAGTGCCCTCTTGATGGATCGCACGGCTTGAATCGGGTGAGCTGTGGTCCATCTGGCAACATAGTTTGCACCCGCCGCAGCAACTAGCCGGGCCAGGTCGAAAGGTCGCTCGGGGTTACCGTATGGGCTTGTTGTGGTTCTGTCGCCAGTGAAAGTGGTTGGGCCAACTTGCCCGCCGGTCATTCCATAGTTGTAGTTGTTGCTGCATATCACGGTCATGTCGATATTGCGGCGTGCAGCATGGATGAGATGATTTCCTCCGATGGCAGCCAAGTCGCCGTCCCCGCTTATCACGACCACTTTGAGCTCAGGACGAGCGAGCTTCAGCCCGGTGGCAAAAGCGAGGGCACGGCCGTGTGTCGTGTGTAGGGTATCTGCGAGAAAATGAGGAGATATTGTCCATGAGGCACAGCCGATACCTGAAACAAAAGCAAACCCTCTCAGGTTCTCATGCCCGAGATCCTTTACTGCCTTCAAGAAAACGTTCATGATGGTACCGTTGCCGCACCCAGGGCAGAAAGGTGTAGGGAGTGCTTCCTCACGGATGTACTGGAGAGAAAAGTGCCTTGCAGAAGTGGTCAAGATGCATGCGTCACCTCGGCTGAAAGGATTGGCCCTGTAGTCGGCTAATAACCTATTGTTACGCGGCAACCTCATGAGCCAGTCTGCGTGCTTCACGAAAGCTCCTTTCAATCAACGGGAGTCAACCGCTAAAAGGGCTGAGAAAGCTGGCGACTTTTAATGTCGACTCACGCCACGTAGGAGCAGGCAGCGTAAGACTATCTGACCATGCCGAACACACGACAGAGGTCATGAAGACATGAAAATCATGCGGGCCTACAAGACAGAAATCGAACCCAACAATGTCCAGCACACAGTCCTGCTCAAACACAGCGGCGCGGCTCGGTTTGTATACAACTGGGGGCTTGCGCGGCGGAAAGAAGAGTACGAGAAAACGGGAAGATCGTCTAATGCCATTGAGCTCCACAAGCAACTGACTGCTTTGAAGAGGACGGAATTCACATGGATGTATGAGGTCTCCAAGTGCGCCCCGCAAGAAGCCCTCCGAGACCTCGATAGGGCGTACAAGAACTTCTTCGAGACGCGGGCGGGCCATCCCAGATTCAAGCGCAGAAGACTCGGTGCCGGCAGCTTCAAGCTGAGAGGGTCAATCAAGGTCTTCCACGACTCGGTGCAGCTGCCCAAGATTGGTATGATCCGACTCAAGGAGAAGGAGTATCTTCCAACTCAGGGAGTGCACATTCCGTCGGCGACTGTCTCAGAAAAAGCTGGAAAATGGTTTGTGAGTCTTCAGGTGGAAGAGGAGATTGAGGCCCAGAACAACACTGGACCCACGGCCGGAGTTGACGTTGGCATTTCGAAACTGGCCACAATCAGTGACGGAACCGTAATTGCGAATCAAAAACCTCTTTCACGTTTTGAACGTAGGAAGAAGCGAATCCAAAGGTCTCTTGCGAGGAAGGCGAGAGGAAGCAACAACCGGGCCCGTACGGTGATACGACTGGCCCGGTACGAGCTGAAGGTTTCCAACATCCGCAAGGATGCTATCCATAAGGCAACAACGATGCTGGCGAGAACCAAGTCAGTCATCGGTGTTGAGAGCCTGAACGTGACCGGACTCCTTAGGAATCATCATCTGGCAAAGCATCTCGCCGATGCGAGCTTGGGGGAGTTTCTCCGGCAGCTGAAATACAAGGCCAAGTGGAACGGGGGTGCAGTCGTGGAGGCAGACTCGTTCTTCCCGTCCACGAGACGATGCTCCAGCTGTGGATCCGTCAAGGATGAAATGTCGCTCTCTGAGAGAATGTACAAGTGCGTGAATTGCGGTTTCGAGGCGGACCGCGACCTTAATGCGGCCATGAATCTGGCTTCAGTCGCCGCCAGTTGGGCGGAGACTCAAAACGCCTGTAAGAGTGGGGAGGGGCATGCCACAAAGGCAGGTGCTCCACGATGAAGCAGGAACCGAACACGGTCTGGGAAGTTGTCCTAGGCGGGTAAGTTTCGGGCAACGGCATCACTTTTAAGACAACAGAGTGGGGAAGGCTCGTTCTAGTATTACGTTCTTGAATGGTGATTAAAGATGTCAGATGCCACAGCAATGAGAGCCTTCAACCGTGAGATCGCCTCAGTGGTTGGCTCGACTATTAATGTGACTACGACCGCAGGGAAGACATATTCTGGCACTCTGAAAGGATTCGACCAGACGACTCTAAGCATAGTCCTATCGGACGTGGCCGTCCAGGGCGAGGAGCAAAGGATACCCAAGGTTTTCATTTACGGCGGCAGCATTGTGTCGATTTCTGTTGCTGAGAAGGAAATCAGTCTGGAGGGACTTGCTAAGAAGCTTGAGACGAGCTTCCCACCGGGAGGAGTTCGCTACTTTCCAGATACCCAAGTAATTGTTGTCATGAACAAGATACGCATTACACCTGAAGGCGTGGATGGTTCAGGTCCACTCTACGAACGTGTTGCTGCAATAGCCAAAGACTGGATGACAGAGCACGGTCTCGAGAGCAAGACAAGCAAGACGGAGTGACAGTAAGTCCGAGACTGACATTCTCGTAGCTCTAGTGGGGCATAGGCGCGACAATGTGAAACGATGTGGCTTCTGACACCTGAAAAGAACTATGTATTGCGCTAATGGACACCGTTCACAGGAGTCTTCGCAGGCCGAGTTCATCTAGATTCTTCTTTGTCTCGGCGGAGTCTCGTTCCGACCTGTGGTCGTGCTGCAGTCTGTCAATTGGTTTGAGACGATCTTCCCATGAACCTTGGCGCGGGTATGCAGGAATCTTTCCGAGCGCCCTGAACTCGTCCTTGATTTTTCGCGGGTCTATTGAACCAGCTTGAGATGGAAGTACGCCTAGGTCTACAAGCTTTCTTCGGCCGGGGACAACCGGCTTTTCCTCTTTAGAACGAGGAAGCAACTGCGGACTCTTGACACCAGTGAGTATCAGCATCACGCGCAGCATTCCTGTCAGCCGAGGGTCAACACGAGCGCCCCAAATCACATTGGCGTCTCCACTCATCTTTCGAGAGATCATCTCTCCAGCATTGTTCGCCTCAGCCAGAGACATATCCGGGCCCCCTGTGATGTGAATCAGCGCACCCGTGGCTCCATTCCAGTCGACTTCCAGCAACGGGCTGTTCAGTGCATTCTGAATGGCGGTCTCGGCGCGATTCTGACCAGTCGCTTCACCTAAGCCAACAAGAGCAACTCCGCCATTGCAGATTATTGACCGCACGTCTGCATAGTCCAAGTTGATTAGGCTGGGCATGGTTATGGTCTCTGTGATGCCTTTCACCATGCCTGCAAGTACCTCATCTGCAACCCCAAAGGCCTCCTCAAGAGGCAAGTCGGGTACGAGTTCCATAAGTTTCTGATTGTCGATCACGACAACTGTGTCAGCATTTTCCTGCAGGCGGGCTAGCCCAACCTTTGCCTTGTCAATACGTGTTCGTTCCAGTTCAAAGGGCATTGTCACGACGCCTACAACTATGGCATCGTTTTTCTTAGCAATCTCAGCGACAACGGGTGCGCTCCCGGTACCCGTGCCCCCGCCCATGCCTGCTGTGATGAAAACCAAATCTGCGTCCCGAAGCAGATCCGTAATCTGCTGGATAGAGTCCTCAGCCGCAGCTTGACCCACATGTGGATTACCGCCAGCGCCAAGTCCTCGTGTGATTCTTTCGCCGATCAGCAGCTTGCGATGAGCGGTCGTGACAGCCAAGTGTTGTCGGTCGGTGTTTATGGCAATGCACTCAGCGCCTTGCACCCCAATGGTCATGAGCCGTTTGACGGTGTTGTTGCCTGCTCCGCCACAGCCCACAACAACAATCCTAGCTTGGCCCATATCACGGCCTGTGGACATGCTCAGTTCCCCACGGATGTGTTCCCTTGCATCGTCGACCAGTGACTTCATTGTACGGAAGCCTCGCCCGGCTGCTCGCGCAGTTCATTGCCATGCACCCAGAGTTCTCTTTTGAGCAGGTCTCTGATGGCTATTCGAATCGTTTCCGACCGGTTCGGGTAGAGACCATTGTCAACCAGACGTTGTATGTCATCCACCAGTTTCTCTGGCAAATGCACTGCAATGAGACGCATTCCTAGTCCTCGAAGACGCAACCTACTAGAAAGATATGTACTCGTGTAATACTGGTCTCCGATTTTGTAGATATTGCGTAAAAGAAGCAGATGAAGAGAACTAGTTCTCTTCATCGTTGCAGTCAGTCTCTATCTCTTGCGACCGGTCCTACGTGCAGCGATATGACCGACCTTTGCACCGGGCGGTGCGTTTCTGCTTACGGTCGTAGGATGACTTGGTGACTGGTGTGAACCACCGCCGTGAGGATGAGCGACTGGGTTCATTGCATCTCCTCTGACAGTCGGCCACTTGCGTGCCTTTCCGCTAGCGAGATGAAATGCGGCACCTGCCTTGAGGAGCGGTTTCTCGAGTCGCCCACCTCCTCCTACTATCCCTATCGTAGCTCTGCAGCGAGGACTGAAAGTCTTCTGTGCCCCGCTCGGCAGCTTAACTATGGTCCGCGTCTTGTCGGAAGAGATTATGCTCGCTGTAAGCCCGGATGCTCTTACGAACTTCCCTCCGTCGCCGGGGCTTGCCTCGATGTTGTAGATGGGCATCCCTTCCGGTATGTGTTCAAGCATCAACGTATTGCCATTTGCAAGAGCTGCGTCATCGCCGCACTCGACCTCTTGGCCTACGTACGCTCCTTCAGGAGCAACCATGAAGAGAGGCTGAGACTCGCCATTGAATCGCACCTTTGCGAGAGGCGCGCCTCTACCTGCTTCATGATGAAGGTCAGTTATGACACCGATGTACGTCTTGCCCGGGGCCCACTTCGGGTGTCTCGCAGGAGATATCTTCTTCTGGCTAGGTGAGGTGAACTGTTGTGCGCCTCTGCCTTTTCGCTGAACTAGAATGCGTTTTCCCATTCAGGCACCTCCTTAGAATATCCCGAGCTTTGTTGCAACATCGGCGGCGCTGTACTCAGGCGAAAGACGTAGAATCGCCTTCTTCCTTCCGTCGGGCATTATGAGCGTGTTCACCTTCTCCACGACAACATCGTAAAGAGTTTCCACAGCCCACTTGATCGTATTCTTGTTGGCGGAACGAGCGACATAGAACACCAGCTTGTTCTGACTGTCCACCGCGCCCAGGCTGGCTTCTGTCACGACAGGTCGGATAATGATTTCATTTGGATCTATCATCGTTCGGCCACCTCACATGAACAGGTTCCCTTTCTCCAACTCGGAGATTGCCGCTTGGGTCCAAACTACAAGACGGCCAGCATGAGTCCCGGGAGCCAGTTGTTCTGCATTCAAGCCATGAACCTCGATTGTATCTACGCCAGGGAGGTTACGTGCAGCCTTTCGTATACCCTTGTCAGAACTGACGACAATAAGGAAAGACTTTGGTGTCTTCATCTTACGACCTCGCATCTTTCCCTTGCCAGCTCTCACAGAACGACCATCCGACGCACGCTTCAGATCATCTGCAAGACCGAGGGCAGACACCGCCGTCTCCACGTCTTTGGTCGTATTGAGTGACTCTAGTTCGTCACTGACAACAAGAGGAAGCTGTGGTACAGATTCAATCCTATGTCCGCGAGCCTTCACCAGCGAACTGTCGGCAGTTGCTGCAATTGCTGAACGAATCGCAAGCCTGCGCTCCCTGATGTTGATTCTCTCTACAGTAACCTTTCGGGTCTCAGGCGGGTGAGCTTGGCGACCACCCACAGTTCCGGGAGCAAACGCACCTTGGCTTGATGCACGGCTACCAGCACCCTTCACTCTGGGGATTCTGGCCTTACCGCGGCCAGTCTGCCAGCTCTGAGCGCTCGTCCGCTTGCCAGCCAACTCATCCACCCCGTGCGGTTGGTATCTGAGCGACTGTAAGGCTAGTACGGCCCTCTTGATTATATCAGGGCGATATGGAGTTGCGAATTGCGCTGGCAATTCGATCGGAGCTCCTGCCTTTCCCTTCAATGAATAAGTCTTGACACTTGTCACAGTTAACGCCCTCCGTCTACTGCTTTGATGATGTGCTGATGTAGCTGGGCCGTATCGGTGCTCCAGTGTAGTTCCTTCGAGGACGGATAGCGAACCTCAGTCGAATGGGTCTCTTGATTGTCCCAGGCACATGTCCCATTAGCATGACATAATCGCCGCGAATGACCCCATAGTTCACGAATCCGCCTGAGGGCGTGATTTCCTCACCACGCTCACCAACTTTGATTACAGGATTATTGAAGCTGGTACGCGAATGAAAGCCTGTCTGCCCAGCTCGGGGAACTGTGTATCGGATGCTGCTAGGGTTCCAAGGACCAAGAGTTCCTACTCCACGCTTCGTCTTCCTTGATTTGTGCTGAAGTATTCCAACGCCCCATCGACGTACCGGGCCCTGATTTCCGTGCCCTTTTGTTACGGCGATTGTATCCACCATCGCACCTTCGGTTATGATATCTGCGATACGCAAGTCGGCTCCCAAGATAGTCTGGGCATACTTGAACGCCTCACTGACACTTGGGGCACCCACCTTGTATTCCATCACATCGGGCTTCTTCTTAGGTACTCCTGCAAGCCTTGGCTGAGTGTGGATTAACATCCGGATCTCGGCGAGGGAGTCAATCTTTGACTCGAACTCCTTCATCTTTGCAGCTTGGTCATACTCCTTGGGAACAGGCATCACTTTCCGAAGGTCCTCGGAGAGGTTCCCTGCGAGCACCTCTGTGACTAGTCTGAGACCGGTTGGCAAGGCTTCATAGCCTCTTATTGAGAATGGGCGCACAGGTGGCGTATCAATGACTGTGATCGGCACCACTGTTTCTTGTCCTTTCAGTGGACTGTTCACGTTGTCAATTGTGACCACTGCATGAGTCATGCCAGCCTTGTAACCAGCGAAACCAAGTAGTTTTGCAGCCGAGCTCTTCCACTCAGGCCAGTTCAGAATCCTAGGGACGAATTTGGAAGCCCGACCTCGTGGCAAGTATGCAAGGCTGCCACGCTTAGGCTGATGCTTCTTTCTGTGAGCCATCTAGAACACCACTTGTCCCTTGCCGAACGGCCTTTTGACTGGGCTATTCGTACTACAGGCGGGCGCCTTCCTGAGGTTCGCTTTTTAACCTTCCCTTGTGACGGCTGAAGGTCGCACGCCACTTCATGCTCCTATCGATGACTCAGACATGAAAACCCGGTCTTGATATCAGAGAACCTACGCAGCTATTGATCAAGGCCAAGCTAGCAAACAATGCCTCTTCTAAGCGGACTGTTTCAGTGCCTTGGCCGGGAATGGTGTTGACCCAGAACTCGGTATTCGTCTCAAGCGACTTGAGCCTATCACCGAAAATCTCGCGCAATCCTTGATAGGGCCCGCCAAATAGTGCAATAACATTCCGGGTCTTGTTGACACTGGACTGGATTTCCGCCTGAAGAGTCTCAAAGGGCTCACCCATCCGTGAAAAGGCAATGCGTGTCGCATGTGCGGAGTCTTTCAGATACTGGACAAGATCCTCGATGGATTGTACCTCAAAACCCCAGTACAGGTCTGCATCACTTCGTTGAACAACCTCAAGCCGGACATGGGGCTGCAACTCTGCGATTCGAAAGAGAGCCGGCTTGCCTTCATCCAAAGGAGCAGGATACTCGAGAGGCCTCTCAATACCTATGTCCACCTTGCCAGCACCCACAGGGACACCCCATCTCAACTCACCCTTGACAAGACCAGAGATTTTTGCATTAAGCGGGTGACTGCGCGTTCTAAGAGGAGGCAAAAGCCCAGCATACCTCAGCCAAGGAGTCTGCGGGAACAGCTTCCTGCGTAGATATTGGGGCGTATCCATGTACTTTAGCAATCTAGGAAGGAGGTCGGCATCCCGTTTTTGACTATCACGGACTTGTGGAGAACTGAAGATAATCACTCTATCAACTCTGAAGACCGCAAGAGCGCGTGCGAAGATGCCTGCTTTCAATGTCTTTTCACGCAAGTCTGAGCAATCTGCGAGTGATGTGTCCGGAATCGCTACAACAAGCACCAGTCTCAGAACCTCCTATCCTACAAATCGAGTGTGAACCAGAGCGCCGTCTTTACCCTTGACTGCTCGATTCTCATGTCAGCGTAGGTCATGGCTTTGACCCCGGTTCGTGGCTTGTGCCTTGTGAAATCTATTGTCTCTCCCCACGCATTGCCATTGAGCAAGAATCCATCAGAGGCTTCCGAGATTCCTTTCACCTCGAATCTCGAATAGAACTGCTGGTTGATGTCCACAAGAGCGATGAGCCGCCCAATCCAAGATAGAAGAAGCTCTTTCAAATCGACTCCTTTGACGCTGACCTCCACTGACTCGAGGGCTCTCACATGAGAAGTGTCGACCATTACCTCAAGGGTTGCCAGTGCGGCCTCCTCGAATGCCTTCTCGAGAGTGGGAGCCCAGCATTCTATAGTGACATCAGATGTATGTCCATGGTATCTGAAGCCATGCTTCAACCGGAATCGCTCCTTCCCTATCGGGCAGTCCAAGAAGCTTAAAAGCAGTTTCCAACGGGGGGCGTCCTACAGGAAGAAACCTGCAGGTGGGCCGAGGTAGCCAAGCCCGGATTAAGGCGCCGGTCTTGAAAACCGGTGTGCTCTGCACTCAGGAGTTCAAAGGTCCTGACACTCCGTCATGGCCGAATCAATCTCCTCCTCGGCGCCATACTTCCTCCTTGGACGTTCACGGACTCAACGCAGAGCCTTGACCAAGTATGGACCTGTGTCTCTGAAACCAAGGTCTCTATAGTATTGCTTGACGCCAAGTCCACTGTTGACCAGAAGCTGTTCTGCGTGGTAATCCTTTCTGGCTATTCTCTCGGCTGCAGAAACAAGCTCCTCTCCCAGGCCTAAATGCTGCCAAGCCCCAGGTTTCCTCTTTCCAATATCAACAACGGGGCCATAAACCCGCAGCTCACGGATAATCGCAGCTCGACCTCCCGCAAGCTCAGGTCGGTGCGCATCTTTGCTTGGCTTGCGAAGTCTAAGGAAGCTGCAAATTACGTCAGAGGCAGGCTCTTCGAATGACAAAAACGTTTCAGTTCCATCTGAGGCTTCATAGTCGCGGCAGACGAATTGTAGATGATTGATACTGACCTTCTGCCCCGTCCTCATCTCGTAATGACCGATTTCCCTGTATCTTATCGTACGATCCCTGAGACCCAGAGCCCCCATCCTCTCGTGTACGAGTTCCCGCAGGTTGCCCTTGGTCAGGCCCGCTTCAATCTTGTGAAGGGGTATGTCTCTCTGCATACGCTGAATCCGAACATACTCAGGCATCTTGCTGATGGCCCGGGCCAACAAGTCCACTGTCGATTCTGTTTCGTAGGGAATATAGTCGCCACGCACCCACCAATCATGAAGCTTCGTACCTTTGATGACCAGTGTAGGGTAGATTTTCAGCATGTCAGGACGAAATCGGGAGTCGGAGAACAGCTGCTCAAACCCGGCCAAGTCATCTTCAGGCGTGGTATTGGGAAGGCCGGGCATGATATGGTAACAGACCTTGAGTCCAGAGTCTCTGAGCAGTTTTGTGGCGCGAACTGTAGCCGCAACATCATGTCCACGTTCGACCAGTTTGAGTACTGAGTCGGAAAGGCTCTGAACGCCAATCTCAACCCGTGTTGCACCTAGCCTCAGCATGTCATCCACAGCTTGAGGAGTTATCATGTCTGGTCGTGTCTCAAACGTCATGCCGACGTTTCTGACTTGAGAGACTTCGTTGAGGGCCTTCGCGGTTTCGAAGTCACTACTAATCCCGCCGTTCATCGCATCAAGGCAGCCCTTGACGAAACACTCTCGATAGCTCTGCTCTTTTGAACACCAGTCTCCACCCATGACAATTAGCTCTGTCTTATTGACAGAATGTCCGGTCGCTCTCAGTTGGTTCAGTCTGCTCTCCGCTTGCCTGTATGGGTCAAATTCATTCTGTAAGCCCCTCATTGTGGCCGGTTCAAAGCCGGTGTAGCTTTGGGGCACACCATTCTCTGGGCCTCCAGGACAATACGCGCATTTCCCATGAGGACAGCGGCAGGGGCTGGTCATCACGGCAACAACGGCAACGCCTGACACTGTCCGCACAGGACGCTTTTGCAGCAGATGTGTAAGTACCTCAAGTTCTTCGGGCAGAGCAGCCTCAAGTATGTCTGCATTCGAGGGAATCTCAGCTCGCTTGTACTTTGCACAGACAGAGTTCTTGATGCGATTGACAGCCTGTTTGTCGAGAGAGCCTTCTGAGCTAAGCAGTATTTCTATGATCTCTCTTCGGAGACCGAGGTCTTCATCTGTGGCAGACATTGTCCCACGTCTAGCCCCGTGTAGACATTAATACTAAGCGATACGCTCTTTCCATGACCTTGGGCGAAGCGAAATAGGTCGTGCTCATTGGATAGCTTTTTATGAGCAGCCCGAAGATTATGATGCAAACTTGAATAGAGGAAGCTGCAAATGCCTGGTTCACATGGTTCACTAACAAAGGCAGGAAAAGTCCGAGAGGCGACTCCAAAGGTCCAGGCTCGAGAGCGGCATACCCCCATCCCGCGAGTGAGAAATAAGAACAACTACGTCAAGCGATTCGTTCGCGGTCGAACTGTGGGTGTTACAGCACAGAGTTACCCGCCCAGAAGACGCGGCATGGCATGATTGAGTAGCATATTGGCTATAGAGCCTTTCTTGCTCCCGTGGAATCTCTGCAGTACTTACCGAACTCGTTGAGTTGGGCAAGTCTTTCTCCAGTGAACACGGGGCCATCCAGACACACCAGCTCGCCAGTTGGGTCTAATGCGCATGATCCACAAATCCCGCACCCGCACTTCATGAATCGCTCAAGAGAAGCTTGGAATTGTATCCTCCGTTGACTGGCTATCCTGTAGAGTCCAGCCATCATCCTCTCAGGTCCACACGTATACATGATGTCAAAATCGGCACCTCTGAGAAGATCCTCTGCGGCATCGGTTGCGAGTCCTTTGAAGCCTGCAGATCCATCATCTGTCGCAATCTTCACGCGTATCTTCTTGCCAGCTTGCTTGCTGAATTCGTTGACAAAGACTAGATTTTTCGCGGTTCGTGCAGCCATCAGGAAAGTGATATCTGCACCCACTTCACGAAGTCGATAAACAAGAAACCTAAGCGGTGCAATTCCAATTCCACCGCCAACAACAAGCACCCTTCCTGACTGAGGATCAAAGTGATTCCCAAACGGACCTCTGATTCCTAGCCATTGACGCTCTGCCGTTGCAGTGAGCGACTGGGTTGCTTCTCCTACCGGAAGGACTGTGATTCCAACGTTGGGAGGATTCCACATGGAGACGCTCATTGGGATATCATCCACTCCGGGAACCCAGACCATAAGGAATTGACCTGGTTGGATTTCCTTGTCTGTCAGTCGCATAGGAAAGACTAGTGTTCGGACTCGTTCATTATCGCTGATGATCTTGCTCACGCGAACGGATTGCGGATTCCCAACAAGCTGAGACATGTCCATTCTCATGTCCTCCCCGCAATGCCCACGATTTCAGAAATGTCAGTGAACCCTTGCTCTTTGAGATAGACTTGCACCCCTTCCTTAATCTGTCTGAAAATGCCGATGCCCTGTAGGACAGCAGTTCCCACCTCAATCGCTCTTGCCCCGGCCATATGCATCTCAATCGCGTCCTCCCATGAGGACACTCCTCCGACACCAATGATGGGAATCGACAGGGCGCTGTACAAGTCGTATATGCATCGGACCGCTATGGGGAATATCGACGGCCCTGATAGGCCTCCGACCTTGTTGGCAAGGACAGGCCGTCTTTGGTAGATGTCAATCTTCATCGCTCTCACTGTGTTAATGGCGACCACAGCATCTGCCCCGGCACGTTCTGCAGCTTGTCCTATTGCGACGATATCTGATGCGTTGGGCGTGATTTTTGCTAGCAAGGGGCAATCAGCGACCTCTCTTGCTGCGTGAACAAAATCGTAAGTTAGACAGGGGTCGAGCGATATCTGACCAATCTCAGCGTGAGGGCATGAAAGATTCAGCTCGATGGCAGCGGGTGCCATACTCACGCCTTTTCTGGCCACATCTACCAGCTCATCAATCGTGGATCCGAAAATACTTAGAACGACCGGGATGCCAGAGCTCTTCATCAATTCCATCTCTTCCGAGAATTGGTCAATGCCCGGGTTAGTCAGTCCAACTGCGTTCAATAGGCCACCATGAGATGCGGTCAAGATTGGGCCGGGGTTTCCTTTCCTAGGACGCGGACCGATTGACTTGGTTACTACTGCGTCCGCTCCAGCATTGATTACTCGACGCATGCTAGAACCCGTGACGCCTAGGATTCCGGATGCCAGCCAATATCCTTCAATCTTCAATGTAATCTCATCTTGTGGGACTAGCTGAGGGGCTGTAATAAGCACAATGGCACGCGGTGTCTTCAGGACCTTTGGCTGATAGTCAACCTTATGATGATGCGATGCGCCAAGGCAAGCGGATGATGTGATTTGCCAGTTTACTTCGCCCTCACTGCCTTTGGCACATTCGTGCTCGACAAGAACGCAAATGTGATTGCTGAATACATGACTTACCCGGATGTGGATGCTTCCGCTTTGGAAGTCTCGACTGCAAACGAGGGCAAGGCAACCACTGGTCTCACGCAAGCCGTGAAAGGACTGGATAGGTCTGACACTGACGAAATTGTCGTCGAGAGCCCGTCAATAGCACGAGCCGTCTCGACATTGACCAAAATCCCTGTGCGCGTTGAACAGTCATCACCCACGGCAAAATGGTTTAGAATGGGCATGGAGAAGCATCTTCAGGATTCAGGTGCTATTGAGTCTGAGGAGAAAGCGGGAGCATTCAAACGCGCCGTTGGACTCATTCTTGCGAAATCCAGTGTAAGTGCGGCAAGCGAAGCACGTGACCTTCTGGTCAAGCATGCGATTGATGCTATCGGTGAAATCGACAAATCAATCAATGTGGCGGCCATGCGGCTGAGAGAATGGTATTCCTTGCATCACAGCTCGCTCAGCAAGCTAGTCGAAGACCAAGAACAATTCATCCGTGTTGTGATAGCCTGCAAGGGACGCAACCAAGTTGACGAAGAACGGCTCAGGTCAGCAGGATTATCGGATTCCTTGATTCAGTCAGTGATTGGCAACCTCGACGAGGATATGGGAGCAGACTTTGAGGAAGCAGACCTGGCAATAATCAGCCGCTTGGCTGAGAGGGTCCAAGGCCTCTACGAACTAAGGAGAGAGCTTGAAGACTATGTCGGGTCTATGATGCGCACTCTGGCCCCCAACATAACCGCACTTGTAGGACCGATGGTAGGGGCCCGCCTGATTAGCCTAGCAGGTTCAATGAAGGACTTGGCTTCCAGACCCTCTAGTACAGTCCAAGTCTACGGTGCAGAAAGAGCCTTGTTCCGGAGTCTGAAGACCGGAACCGACCCGCCAAAACACGGCATCATATACCAAGTACCCGAGATTTACTCTGCCCCATACTGGCAGAGAGGTAAGATTGCCAGGGCACTCGCAGGAAAGCTGAGTATTGCAGCCAAGATCGACGCTTATTCCCGCAGGGATGTTGGAGAAGAACTGAGAAAAGCATTCGAAAAGAGAACCGAAGAAATACGGAAGCAGAATCCCGAGCCGCCCGAAAGACCACCGCCGGAAACGAGGAAAAGCAGACCCCCCAGATCGCGTCCTTCCGGGCAGGGTCAGTACAAGAAGGAGAAGAGACGCGGAGGACGCAATTGGTGAGCATAGAACCTCACAGATTTCCAGGTGTCTTTACTATCACCGAGGATGGCCGAACGCTCCTTGCCACGCGCAGTCTGGTCCCGGGCCAGAGTGTATACGGTGAAAGGATCGTCATGACTGAAGAGGGCCATTTCAGGGTCTGGTCTCTGAATAGATCGAAACTGGCAGCTGCCATGCAGAACGGTCTCAACGAAATGCCGATTCAGCCCGGCTCTAAGGTGCTCTATCTGGGAGCGTCCTCAGGTACGACAGTCAGTCATGTGTCTGATATTGTGGGGCCCCAAGGTGTTGTCTATGCTGTCGAGTTCTCGCCTACGATAGCAAGAGGATTGATTCGTCTCGCCGCCTCCCGGAGCAATATTGTGCCAATCATAGACGATGCTAGACATCCGGCTAGATATGCTCCAATTGTCTCGAGCCAGATTGATGTGACATACCAGGATATTGCACAGCCGGATCAGGCCAGAATCTTACACGACAATGTTTCGACCTTCTGCTCATACGGTGCTTGGGCAATGATAGCAATCAAAGCGCGCAGTATAGATTCGACTTCGGATGTGAACCAAATCTATAGCAGGGAAATCTCCAAGCTCGACGGACTCGGACTTGAGGTCATCGAGAAAATCGACCTTGAGCCCTTTGATAGAGACCATGTATTTGCTGTGTGCCGTGTTAGGGAGGACATAAAGTGACGGGCCTGCTTGAGAGAACAATCCAGCGAGAGATAGACGAGGCTAACAACCATTTGCCAAGCTCAACCATCAAACTCTCTGAACTCATTGTAAGCCATTCGCCGTCCTTTGTCACACGTAATGGGGAGAGCTCCTCCTTTCGAAAGGAGGAGATTGAAATGCTTTCAAAGGAAGTCCCAGCCGAGTACCAAAGCGAACTAAGGCTTCCAATAGTTATTCTCAGAAGACTTGACCTAGGACCGGGTATATTCACAATAGCTGGAGGAAGAGTCGAGTCTTTCCTGATACGAAGGATGGTCGTAGGACATGTCGACCTACCATGGACGACCATCAAGACTTGGAAGCCTATCGATACATTGGCCCGGCCAGAAGTGCAATTGCTTCGGCGCAAGATGCCTTCGACAACATGCATCGGATTCGCACTGGCTCCTGACACCGAGTGAGACCACGGTCCTTCACTGCTTGAAGTATCATATTTAGCAATCCTGAAATATGCTCGCAGCAAGTTTACCTAAGGCACTGACGATGACTGTCACTCGAAACCAGCTGATGCGTGAGGTCATGGCGAACCTAGAGGAGGCTGGGTTTGAGTTCTCATCACAGTGTGACGTGAGACCCAGCTGCTTCGATTTGGTGGCACGTAAAGGAGAGCAACTCATCCTTGTAAAGGTCCTTTCAAACATCGATGCCCTGACGAAAGACGACGCCGTTGCTCTTCAACAGGTAGCGCTGTTCTTCAATGCCACTGCCTTAGTAGTGGGCGAGAGAGCGCGCAGGGGCGTTCTGGAAGACGGGACGGCCTACAAAAGATATGGCGTGTTCACTGTGACGCCTCCAAGCTTTCATAGCGTGACGACCGACGGACAAGCTCCCCGAGAGTTCATTCAGAGAGGAGGAAGGTTTGTTGCCATCGATGGTGTCAGACTAAGAGAAGCGCGCAATTCACGCAGAATGACAAAGGAACAGCTTGCGGAGTGCGTGGAGGTTTCTACAAGAGCGATTCTTGCCTACGAAAAGGACGAGATGGATGTTAGTTCGGAAGTAGCCGCAAGGCTAGAGGAAGTGCTTGAGACCGACCTCATCATCCCAATAGAC
Organism: Candidatus Thorarchaeota archaeon; assembly: GCA_003345555.1. GTDB lineage: Archaea > Asgardarchaeota > Thorarchaeia > Thorarchaeales > Thorarchaeaceae > OWC5. The sequence goes on along the minus strand of PRDJ01000018.1, from coordinate 17,733 downwards.
ATACTCAGGAAGCCGGTTGGACGCAAGCATCTTGATCGGTCAAGACTTCCAAGGGATATCCCGGGTCTTGAGAAACGTGTGAATGAGTTCTTTGAGAGGCTCGGAATGAAAGTGCTCTGGACTGACAGGGCGCCTTTCCATGTGGCTGCAAAAGAAGAAGGACCGCCGCTATTGACCAGTATTGGCTCTCTCAAGAGCTTGAACTTGCACAAACGCGTGGAGATACTGAAGAGCGTTTCCAAAGTTGCGGAATCGAGCGCGATAATAGTAGTCGAAGAAGGAAAGGCGGAGGAGCAGGTCTCCGACCTCCCTGTTATCAGGCAGCTAGAACTCGACGAGATTGATAAGCCAAGTGAACTAAAGAGGATTATCGAGGAAAGGTCAGGAATATAGACTAGTCCTAGCCTAGCCGCATCTGCTCGCCTTTGCTCTCCCTCAGGATTCTCTCGACGGACTTCCAGCTTTTTCGCACTATTGCAGGTAGTGGCGTCTTGTCGACAACAAAGGAACGAACAAACTGAACAGTTCTGGAATCCGACGGATAACCAGAGCCGAATGCCCCATAGTTCTTCTGTAGCTCTCTGATGCGGTTGTCACGATCTACCTTTGCGACTATGGATGCCGCAGAGACAGCTGGATAAGTAGAATCTGCAAAGTGCTCTGAAACTATGCTGCAGCCAAGCGACACCAGACCGCTTTTTTCACCAATCAGGACGCCAAACCTCTGGGCGTTGATGTCTGCTGCGTCGATGAATGCCTTGTCTGGTCGAAGAGAACGAAGAATCGATGCAAATGCCCGAACCTCGATCTCATTCATCGTCACCCCTTTGGCTCTCAAATCATCAATTCTGGCTGCGGAGATCCGTCTGAGACTGATTCTGTCTGCAATACCTCGAATCTTCTTTGCAAGTTCGACACGACGCTTGGGAGTCAGGGTCTTTGAATCTCGAACGCCAATTCGCTGGAGTTCAGTTATAGACTCTGGCTGTACGAGCACACCACAGACAACAAGGGGACCAATCATTGGCCCCCGGCCTGCCTCATCGATACCTGCGGTGCCCCGGAGACCTGGTCCCGTTTCTCTCATGACTCTATCCTGAGGCTGCGGCACTTATTACTGTCGTGCTATCCTTCATTCACGATATACCAACAGAAAGCGATGATTCTTGCGCAAGAATTAAATCAATAACGAATCTCCGAGCCGTACGATGGAACAAACCCGGGGACGTGGCCCAGACCGGAAAGGCAACGGGCTCCAGATCTTATGAACCAAGGGGTCATAAAGAAGTGAAACTCGTCGATCCAGGGTTCAAAGCGTAGTCGCATTGCGCGGCTGCGGGAGAATCCCTGCGTCCCCACCAGTTCCACCACTTCTGGTCCTTCTTCAATAGCGAGAAGGAGACTGCTCACATAGGAAGAGCCTTTTCATAATCCCAAGCAACAGTAGCCGTCGCCTGTCAGCTGATACAAGAAGTGAGGCGGCCAACGGCTGGACTCTGTGCTGTGTTCTTGGTGCTTACTGCTATTGCCTAATAGACTTGCATACAGTCGGAGAGCAACGTTTAAAACAAGAACCAACGAGAAACGGCTCGATGGCGGCCACAGATAGCTGGGTTCACCGGATCCCGTTCCGATCTCCGAAGTTAAGCCAACTATCGTGATAGGACATGTGCGGTGCGCGAGCCCGTGACAGGCCTATCAGCTGCCACATTCTCTCTTCACAGACTTGGTGCCTCGACTCGTTGCGTATGGTGATGTTTTCATTATTTCACAGATAGAAACTATTAAAGAGCTACCATGGGTCTTGCCGGTGATGTAAATGCAGCTAGGTGGCGTGGATCTTAGCCAGTTCAGCTGGCTACTAAACATAGCATTCTATGCTTTCATCTTGATATTCAGCCTCTACGGTGCAAAATTCCAAATGTGGCAGTGGCTGAAACAGATTGAGTCGGGACTGATCGAGCTCAAGGAGATGTCCATTGATTCCAGAGATTCCGCCATTGCTACGTTCAAGCAATACGGCAAGAGTGAAGCAGATGTCACCAAAGGTATTGACCGCTGGCTTGACTTCTTCACAATCATGCCGGTTGACTTGGATCCAGCAGGAGTCCTCAAGCGTCTTGACCACCTGCTAGATGATAGAAGAGACAGGTTTCAGGAATTCGTGAGAGAGCTGGCCCCCAATGCAACCACGAGTACGTACCAGAACCTGGAGAACACCATGGAAGTAACTCAGGTTCTGTCACTGATATTCAGGGTTGTTAGGCACTTCTATCTTCTCGGCAAGAAGACAGGGAGCCAGATTATGATAATGCAGATACAGATGCAGATGCCAGATCTATTGAGGATGGCCAAGGCATATTACGACTCTGTCGAAGCATTCTCCGATGGAAAGCCCATCGGTGACGGCATTGGGCCACTTGTGGTAACCAAGTTTGCTAGGAAATACGGAGCGGGCCCTGACGCCTACGTGAACGAGATTGGGCGCGAAGTCGGCTACTACCCCGTACAAGTAGAGGGAAGAACTGTGTATGCTCTGCGTGCTACCGGCCCCGGAGGCACAGTGGGCAAGCCGGGTTTCGCCGTGAAGACGCTCGTAGAGCAGAATAGCGGGGGAATCACGCGCATAATCACAGTAGATGCGGCTTTGAAACTTGAGGGCGAGGATCTCGGACGAGTCTCGGAGGGCACTGGAGCGGCGATAGGAGATCCGGGTCCAGAGAAACACGCGATAGAAGAAACGGCCACCCAGAATGGCATTGCCCTCGAAGCCTTTGTCGTCAAGGAGGATGAAGCCGCGGCGGTCGGAGTAATGCAGAAGAAAGTCCTCGAGGCTATCCCTGATGTAATCGACCGCATCAGGGAGGCTATACTCAAACGCACCAAGCCCGGAGACAAAATCGTGCTCGCGGGAATCGGGAATACAATGGGAATCGGTCTCTGAGGTGTCAACGATGAGCGTACTCTCTAGGCTAATTGGGTTGTTCATCTCAGTAGTGGGAGCAACACTCATATTCATGACAATGAACGACCCTCAGTCGTTCATTTGGTTGTTCGTCGGACTTCTCATCATCTCAATCGGCTTCAATCTCCTCACGGCAAGAGGACAGCCAAAGGGACACAAACCACCTCCGCCCACGATCACGGAAATAAGATGCAGCAACACGGCTTGTGACTTCAAGGAAATCAGGGACTTCAAGAAAGGGGATTTCGTGCTGAAGCCTCTGGAAACAAAGTGCCCGAAGTGCGGCTCTCTGACAGCCATAGAGGGCGTCTACATTGTCAAAGAGGAAGAACCGAAAGCCAAGTCCAACTTCTAGTTTGATTGACTGAGTACAACGGCGCCCTTTTCCGACACGAAGATTGTATGCTCGCTTTGAGCTACGGGTCGTCCCTTCTTCTCTGCTAGGACAGGGTAGGCCCTGATGACCCTATTTCTCAACAGAACCCTAAGCAGTCCCGATACATCTATTTCCTTTGTCCCGGTTTGTACCCATCTGGAAGCAAAGGGAAGAGACCCGTATTTCTCTCTCAAATGCAGTCTGAGTTTCTCGGCCATGCCTTCAAGGGTCTTGTCAAGACCTGTGTTTGAGAAGATGAAAGCATTCTTAGTTTCTGATATGCCAGACCCACTTGTTGCATATGGTTCGATTGCATAGCAATCGCCAGCTTCTGCTTGCGTGCTTCCGTGAGTCCTATGATTGGGCACAGTCTTTCCTGCGTGTAGTGTGTATCTCGATATGCTGTGCCCCGTGAGTTCCTTAACCGGTCTTAAGCCATAGGTCTTGATTACCCTCTCAATCCTATCGCCCACTTCACTTAGGGGGGTTCCGGGCGCAATCATGCTAATCGCCTCGCCAAGAGCATCATCAGTGGCCGACACAAATCCCTCAAGAGTGCCATCAATATCGATAGTTCTTGCAGTATCAATGATATACCCGTCAACATGAACGCCGATGTCAACTTTCACCAGTCCGCAATCTGGTATGACGGAGTGATCGTCTCGAGGCGACGTGTAATGCGCCGCGATATTGTCGACACATATATTGCATGGAAAAGCAGGTCTGCCGCCATATTCTATGATCTTCTTTTCAGCAAGTCTGCAGAGATTGAGTATCCCTGCCCTCGGCTTGACTTGATCTACAGTCTCCTTCAGGACGCGAGAAGCAATCTTTCCCGCCTGAAGCTGAGCCGGCAGAGGAGCCAAACCCATAGGGATAACCTCGTTCCAGTCCTCGACGCCAGTTCTTAAGATGTTTCATTAGCGAACTTCGGTGGCTCATTATGATATTCCTGAAGATACAAGAGGAAACGACATCAATCCTGTTTGTTGCGTGCAGTCGTTACTACGGCGCCATAATCACTCACGAATAGACTGTGCTCGGATTGTGCAACCATCCCGTTCTTGCCTTCAACAAGGACAAGGTACTGTCTAACGGCTCCAATACGGACAAGCGCCCGAATGATTGGAACAACGTCAAAGGAACTCTCGTGAAGCCACCGGGAGGCCCAAGGAAGAGTGCCGAATCTCTGACGAGCCTTGTTCAGCACTTCTCGAGCCTTTCCATCAACCTTCGGGTTCTCGCTCATTACATTAGAGAAGATGAAAGCAGCTTCGGTATTCCTTACGGTGCCGTCACCATCTGTTGAGAATGGCTCTACAGCGTATGTCTCGCCCACCTCGATTCGTTCGCTGTGTCTTACACCGACATTGGGTACGCTCTTGCCAGCATGAAGGATCCATGGTTTCAGCTGATGACCTGACAACTGATGCACTGGCCTTAGGCCGTGCTTTCTTATCGCTCGCTCTATGATTGCCCCCACATCACCCAAGCTGATTCCAGGTCTTATCGCGGCGATAGCAGCATCCAGTGCTTCCTCTGTCGCGCTCACAAACCGCTGGAAAGAACCGTCAAGGTCGACTGTGACTGCCGTGTCTGAGATGTGGCCATTGACTTGAGCACCTAGGTCTACTTTCACAAGACCTTTCTCAGGCAGCACCGACGTGTCTCCGTACGGACTGGTATAGTGTGCAGCTTGCTGATTCAGTGAAACGTTGCATGGAAAAGCAATGCCTGCCGACCCGCCGCCGTAATCAAGTATCTTCTTCTCAGCAAGATTACATATAGTTAGAATCTTCTCTCCCGGCTTGACCTTCTCGACTACCTCTGACAGCACTCTAGCTGCAATGCGACCGGCCCTAACGAAGTCAGGATGTGGATCGACACTTGTCATGGACTAAAGTAGCGGCGAAATCCTGTGTCTTAAACAGTTCTGTGGTTTCAGGAGTTGCACTTGAAGATGGAAGAAGGTGGCCGATGCCTGTGCCCTGATTACACAAACACCCAACCTCACGGCATCGGACCGTGTGTCCGGCTCAGCTGAGCTGCCTCGTGCAAGGACCTTGAGTGGCATCGACCCGCCTGCCAATATACGATACCAAGGTGACCCGAATTCATCTTGGGATGAACATCCACATCATACGGGTCCGTTGTGGCTCGTCCATATGGTGTTTGGCAGGTCATTGTTCAAACAGTCGCTAACCGAGGTTCTGTACAGAATCCACGGTGTTGCTTCTGCTGAACATTGAGATAATAGCCTAGAAGGCTATTAGGCTTGTCGCCTGTTCTCATGTCCACCAGCGACACGTTCATATACGATGCATTCGGAACTTGCTTCAAGTAGTGCTGAACTAGCTTCAGCTTTCCATATCATCAAATCATCACATCATATGCGCCGTGGGCCCTTGGCTCTGATAGGAGCCTGAGCCGGCAACAATTCGCCAAATGGGCCTTACGACCGTTATCACTCATCCAATCACAATCTGTGTCTCAATCATCTTTACGGAAGTAAAGGCAGGACTCAGAGTCTCTGCTGAAGTATCAATACGCTGCAGACCTTGAATGAGAATCTCAGGTCAATGAGGCATCGGCTGGCCGGAACTGCCAGACTCATCAGAGGAGGGGACTAGGCAGTAGAGAATAGGAGAAGTGTATCGAAATAGGGACAGATTTTGACCAAAGTACTGCTAAGTACGTGATAAGGGCAAAGATAGAGATTGAAGGAGTCGTTGACAAGCCGGATGTGGTAGGAGCGATATTCGGTCAGACAGAGGGGCTTCTGGGCGAGGATCTCGACCTTCGTGAGCTTCAGCGTACAGGACGAGTAGGAAGAATTCAGATTGCTGTCAAGTCCGAGGGTGGAATGAGCAAAGGAGAGATAGTAATACCGGTCTCATTGAACAAGACAGCTACTGCGATGTTAGCAGCCTCACTTGAGACTGTAGACAGAGTCGGTCCATGCACTGCGAAAGTCACTCTTGAGAAGCTTGAGGACATAAGAGGGGCAAAGCGCAGAAGGGTCGTTAGCAGAGCAATAAGCATCCTCAAGGGTTGGGAAGAAGAAATCGCTCCTGGCACAGAAGAGATTACAAGTGCAGTCACCGCCGGCAAGAAGAAAACCGTAGCCAAGTTCGGCCCTGAGAACCTTCCTGCAGGACCTGAGCTTACTGAAAGCGACGAGATAATCATCGTCGAGGGTAGAGCAGATGTCATTAACCTCATGAAGAGCGGTATCGAAAACACTGTAGCTGTTGAGGGAACTCATGTTCCTAAGTCCGTATCAGAACTTACCAGAAAGTCCGGGAAGACCATTGTTGCTTTTCTTGATGGGGACCGGGGAGGAGACCTCATACTCAGAGAACTAATGCAGGTCGCAAAAGTGGATTATATCGCACGAGCTCCGGAAGGCAAGGAAGTGGAGGAACTCGCGCGCCCAGAACTCCTGAAGGCTCTGCAGACTAAGATACCGGCTGAACAGGCATTAGCTCTTGTCAGTGACTCGAAAGCGGCCGCTCCGCCCAAGAAGAGGTCATTTTTCAGGAGGTCACCAAGGCCACCCAGAAAAGAGGAGAGCCGAAAAGAGGAAGTGCATCGAACTGAGGAGAAGAAAGTAGAACCGCCGAAAGCGCCTCCGAGGCCAAACAGAGGACATCAGCGGGCCGTACCACAAGTCGACCAAGTTTTCCTCGCCAAGATACCTCAAATCAAGGAGTCTTTCAAAGCTGTGTTATTCAACAAGAATAGGGAGGTTCTGGTGGAATGTGGGGTTGCAGACCTCGCGAAAACGCTAGAATCGCAAAGCAGCGTCGATGCTGTTGTGTTTGATGGTGTCGTGACACAGCGATTGGTCGATATGGCCGCCACAAAGCAGATGCGGCTCATTATCGGCGCAGCCGTCGCAGACATCGAGAGCAAACCAGCCAGCCTTCAGATTGCTACCTTTGGTGACTTCGAACATTAGTTGCCGGAGCCGCTCATGTCAACTCCGACATTGCTAGTGAAGACCGGAGAGAAGACCGAATTTCGTCTCTCAGGAAAAACACGAGAGCGACGTCTCTCCGGTTTCATATTTCGCGTCTCTCGCGCACGGACTCTACATTGAGTGCGTCACTAGGGATTCACAGTCTAGAATCAGACTAGTTCGAACAGACCCGAGACTGGTCCGCCCCAAGTTTCGCCGCCCGTATTACACAGTGTTATCACTTTGCTCCAAGGAAACTAGCGCACCGAAAGGTGCGAGGACGTCGAACTTGGCTTCTGTCTTGGGTGTAATGGAAACCACTGCAGAAGTGACCGTCCCTAAAGATCCATTTGAGCGGATAATCGGTCAAGACCATGCAGTTTCCGTGGTCCGTTCAGCTGTGATGCAACGGAGGCACGTTCTTCTATGCGGAGCACCCGGAATCGGGAAGTCCCTGCTTGCAGAAGCGGCCTATACTCTTCTTCCCAAACCCAGAGAGGAGATAAGGCTCCGACACGACCCATCCCGTCCAGACAGACCTCGTGTTGTGGTCATAAGACTTGACGACGACCAGGGGCAACGAGAAAACGCGAGCGCCCCTCCTGATTCTACCTACATCCGGCCCGAGGAGATGCCATTCGAAGTCGCATCAAAGATGGGCTATAGGTGCCCGAAATGTGGTAGCTTCTCTTCGCCGAGCCAGAGTACCTGTGTGGACTGCGGCAGTCCCAAGAGATGTGACTGGCTTGGTGATGGTTCGTATCATGGCCTATTCCGTGCTCTCGACGTCGTAGGCGAACGCGCTCTTATGTCTGTGACATGCCGCGAGAACGTCGACAACATTATGCATCAGGTAGAATACAGAAGGGCTGGACATGATTTGATACAGGTATTCAGAGGCCTTGAGAAGAACAGCCCTTTAGCCGCAGCCCTCATCGAAAACGAGGAACATGTCCTTGTTTCGCTCGGCAGTCCCCGATTCATTAGGGTGACGGGCGCAAATGAAGTCGAGCTATTAGGAGACGTGAAACATGACCCCTATGGCAGCGCAGACGCCCTAGGTGTGCCTGCTTACAGGAGAGTGGTTCCAGGGGCCATCCACGAAGCACACGAGGGCTTATTGTATGTAGACGAGATTGCTGCGCTGGGGTCTCATCAGAAGCACTTGCTAACCGCGATGCAAGACCGCAAATATCCGATAACAGGACATAATCCTCAGAGTTCTGGCGCAGCTGTACGGGTGGATGATGTCCCCTGTGACTTTCTACTGTTTGCATCCTGCAATCCTGAAGACTTGCCCAGCATACTCCCGCCGCTGCGCTCACGAATCAGAGGCTACGGGTATGAAATCATGCTCTCTACATTCATGCCTAAGACAACAGAGAATGTTAGTAAAACAGTGCAGTTCATCGCACAAACCGTCGAACAAGATGGTAGAATACCCCATCTGACAGCCAGCTCGGTTGAGTCGATCCTCAGAATTTCCGAGGATTTCGCGTACAGGTTAGATGGGCAGAGGGGAGCACTTACGCTCAGGCTTCGCGAACTCGGTGGACTAGTCAGAATTGCGGGAGACCTTGCAGTACGTGATCAGGAGGAGTTTGTCTTGCCCGAACACGTCAAGCAGGCAGAATCTCTCTTCGATGGGATTGGAGGGCTCGATACTCAGACGGCCCATCCAAACAGCGCTAGGTATGCTGACGAGTTCGGAAGCTATTTCTTGTGATAGAAATGATAGGCGCTAGATGTCAAGTTGAAGGTTATCAAGAGGATCTTGAAGGAGGGCAAAATCGAACTCAAGGTCGAAACCTTGGATGACCTATGGCATCTGTACAATATCGTAGCCGCAGGGGATGTCGTCATCGCACGGACCATTCGACGAGTCAAGGTCGGCGATGAGGATGACCGGAAACAGGACAGCATTCGCAAGCCAATGACCCTTGTGCTGTCGGTCGAGGACGTCGCATTCCATACTTTTTCAAACAGAGTTAGGATAAAGGGCAAGATTCTCGAAGGTCCCGCCGACCTCGTAAGTATCGGTTCCTATCATACTTTCAACATCGAGATGGGGGATATACTGACCATCGTTAAAACACATTGGCCAGACTTCCTGCTTAAGCGAATCGAGGAAGCAGAACGTGCTCAAGCCCATCCAATCTGTGCTGTTGTTACAATAGAAGATGGTGCTTCAGACATAATTCTCGTCGCCGATTATGGAATACGAGAGGCTGTAAGCATATACACGAGCATATCTCGTAAGCGAGGAGACCAAAAGGCCTACGACACCACAATGTCTGAGTTCTTCTCCGAAGTTGCAACTGCTCTTCGCTCCCAGCTCGAACAGAACAAAATCGGTCTGATAGTCATAGCAGGACCGGGCTTTGTCAAAGAGCATTTCAGTGAGTATCTATCTGCCATGGGTTTCAAGGGAATGCCTCCAATCGTGGTCGAGAGTGCGAATTCCATTGGGATCCCCGGTGCAAAGGAGATACTCTACAAGGGCGTCATTTCAAATGCATTGTCCGAATTGAAGATTGAAACCGAGACGAAACTGGTGGAAGATTTCATCGCCCACGTGGCAAAAGGAGACGGGCTTGCAGCGTACGGAGAAAAGGAAGTCGAGAAGGCAGCCCAGTACGGTGCCATTCAGAACTTGCTCATAACGGATAAGAGACTCAGAGAGGGAACAGAAGAACAACGCAGATGGCTCGACCAGCTGATTCACGACAGTGAGAAAACTCGCGCCGTGTTTAATGTGGTATCGACAGATCATCCGGCGGGAGATCAGCTGCAGCGCCTCGGAGGAATCGCGGCGATCCTCAGATTCAGAATAGGCGATTGATCAGAGAGGGCTGAAAAGCGTCTGGAGCCTATCCCACGTGGGGTACTCATGCACGATGCCCACCTCAATCTCGAAACCTTGCTTCACGGTCCTTCTAAGTTCGCCGGCTATTTCTGTCAAGACCCATGGCGCAATCTCAATTCGCATCCTTTTGGTGTCTACGTTCATGAGACGGGACGGAACGTCGAAGTATGACCTCAAAGCATCCTGTATAGAGGAAAGTGCGGGCATGTCTAGGCGCTGGCCATGCGGCGCTCTTACGACACCCAGAATCAACAGTGGATCTGAATCGTCACGTTCCTCGAAAGGTCGACGAGTTCTTTTCAATCGCCGTTCCAGCCGATTGCGCATTTGTATGGCATCTTTAAACCGGGCGGAACAGTAATGGAGGGAGAGCTTGGACAGGTTTTGCGTTCCCCACTCCATGACTTCCTTTGCGGTTTCTCTGCTTCCTGCCACGCTAGATGCGTCCATGCTCCCAAGCCTCATTCCAAGAGCTGCTATGCGCTGGAAGTTGGATTCACTTGCTTCGAGCTCATTGATATTCATGAAGGATACGCCAATCTCCTCGGCTCTCATTGCCAGAGCTTGAAGCCAATCAGCGGTGCCAGGGATAGCCGGGACCTCCAAGCCTACGTTGATTCCAGTGGCCACTGCATTCTCGACGCCAGTCCAGTCATCTGTTTGTGGGTGAAACCTGATTTCGTCTAGGCCGGCGTTCCTAAGTTTCTTCAGCGTTGCTTTGTCAACATTGCATTTGCTGGTATACAAATGAATGTGGAAAGCAGGCGTAGGGACGGACTTGAGCAGCTTGAGGTAATGCAGAGTCCGTTCAACTCTACAGAGTGGATCGCCGCCACTGAACCCCGATCCTTTAGCGCCAATAGCATCTAATTCGGAGACTACGTCGCTATCAGAGAGAACAGGGATCTCATCGGCGAACGTGACATCCTTACCAGCCTTCTCTATGGATAGAGGACAGTAATAGCACGTGCTGTCACACAGGCCAGTCACAAAGAGTACCATCTTTGATCCCTTGGCGCACAGCCTGCAGCCCATAGGAAGCTTTCCGACAAGAAGCGAATCCCCAGCAATCTGCTTGATAGCACGGGCCATTGGCTGCACCTACCTCTCTCGTCTTCCGACTGTCCTGCGCAATGCCGGGTCTGTGTCCATCAGTGTTTTCGCAGTCTCCTCGAAGCCTTCTGTATCGGCAAGGACGTGGGTCCTGTAGATACCCGTTCTGCCAATAGCGTCTCTTCTCGTGAGGACTCGAACTCTCTCCTGTGCTATGCCTAGACTTACGGACAGTTTCTTCGCAACTTCGCTCTCGTGGCCGACAACGCCACTCTCCCTATGACCAGTGGGAGTCGGCTCAATCAAGAGCAGCCTCTTGTCAACACCCGAGACCCGAATCTCGTTCTGTATCTGCTGGCTGTCAACCTGGCCACCCCACTTGTAGAACTCAAATTCCCTCTGACGCATCTTGAAGATCGGAAAACTCACGCACACACCATCTTGAATATAGATATGTCCCTTCAGAACCATTGACGGAGTAGCTTGGGCAAGCTCCCTTCTGATGGGTGACGGAAGAACTGTTTCAAGTTTATAGCTGGATATCGGGTATGGTATCACCACGTCAATATCAGATGAGGGACTCACATCCCCGCGCGCAATCGATCCGTAGGCAAAGGGCTTCAAAGACACAGACTCAAGCGCTTCCATGGTTTCAAGAGCTCTAGACCTTAAAGCAGCAAGCAGTTCCCAGCGATTCGTCCCGTACTCGATAATCCTTGGCTCATGAAGGATTTCGGGTTTCTTGGCCACTCCTTACCACCCTTCTATTTCCTGAAGTATGGCGCACACTTTACACAATCTGGAAGAAGCAGGCTCACCACAACTCTCACACACTGTGGCGTCCGAGACGCCCTCTTGGTGCTCCATTGCTTCTGACATCGTCTCACCCGAATGCAGAATGGCAAGTAGAGTGCCCGGCCGCTTGTGCTCCATCTCGTTCAGAAACAATCTCAGGTCGTTGCGAAGTGCTTCGCTGGCGTACGGACAAGGAATGTCGTGGTATGGCAGTCCAACATGATAGGCATAAACAACTGTGTCTCTGGTCGACAGCTCACTGAGGGGCTTTACCCTCGGCACGAATCCTTTGATGGAATGATCGCGTGGTCTGTTTGTCCGAACAATCCTCTGACTGTCACCCCTTATGACATTCATCAGTATTGTCTGAGCCTCGTCATCCATGTTGTGGCCCGTGGCAACAACGTCAGCTTCGAGCTCCAGTGCCGCAGTGTTCAGAGCACGCCGCCTGAGCACACCGCAGTATGTGCATGCCCCATTAGAATCCGCAGGTCGCAGGCGGATGATGTCATCCAGCGTGTGACCATAAAGATCCTTGAACGTACGAATCTCGAGCTCGAGGCCCAAGGATGATGTCAATTGGCGGGCGGTTTCGAGTCCCTTGTCTCTATAACCTTCTATGCCCTCATCGATTAGCACAGGAATCAGTTCGGCCTGCGGGAAGTCCTTTTCAATTCTGAAGAGTGTATCTAGAAGTGTGGCACTGTCCTTGCCCCCGGATACACCAACAACAATTCGGTCGTCTTCTTTCAGCATTTGGCTCTTGTTTATGTTCCGCCTCACTCGTTCCACAGTGGTCTTTACCAAGCAGGATTTGCAGAGGGATTCTGAAGTGTATTGCCTGAGGTACACGGCGGGCTGGTTGCACTTCGAACATATGGACTGCATCTGGACCACTCTGGCGGAGGGGCTAGGCAGCATCAGCAGTTAAGATTAGTCATCGGGCGATTTCCCGCGAGCTGAGCTCATTGCCTGTTGAATCACGTCACCGGCAAATCGAACCTGCTCCGACTAGAACAGACCTTTGCCGAACCATAAGGAGAGAACTATGCTGAGGACGATGACTGATACGGCGGCAATTCTCATGGGCCACATGATTGCCATAAGCGTCCTCTTGCTCTTTATCTTCAGGCTAAGCGCGTTCGAAAGGAGCTTGTCTCCGTCTAGTGCAGGGATAGGAAGCAGATTGAATAGAGCTACGGAGAAGAGAATAACGAATGACCAGAGTAGAATCTGCTGCGAATGGAAAGCAAACATTGGACCGAAGGGTATCCAACTCCAGCCCGGTTTGGGTTCCCAATAGTCAGCTCCATAGACCCCTATGTACCCCTTTGATGCGTTACTCGGATTCGCAGCCAAATGGATATCGACAGGACCCCTTAGCGTGTGTATTATGACAAGCGCTCCAGCAGAGGCGTTGTACAGGAACACAGAGACATCAGACCACTTCTCAATCGTGGTCGCATTCAGACCGATTATCACATCGCCAACTTGCAGGGACTCGCCGCCTGGAGTGCCCGGGACTGTGTCATAGATGTATGCTCCGCTCGGAGGATTGAATCCTATTGACATTAGCGAATAGAAGTTGGTCATCAACAGCAGGACAATGAATGCGAAAATCAAGTTCGAGTATGCACCGGCAGCAAGTAGCCGCATTCGAGATTGCGGAGTCGATTGCTTTTCCATGATTTCTTCGTCAGGTTCTACGAAAGCCCCAAATAGAACAAAGAGAAACATCAGACCTGAGCTTTTGAGTGGTATGTTCTCCTTGGCTGATGCAAGACCATGGGCGAACTCGTGGGTGATCAGTGCCACAGCAAGTCCAATCAACATGTATACCAGAGGAAGACCCGTTACCGTCACGCCTGGTATCACGGGAACAACGCCGCCTGCTGTTTCGGGCTGAATGAAGAAGCGTAGTAGATTCTCACCAAACATCCAGAAACCAAACGCCATACCGCCGAATGCGATGACGACACCCAAGTTGAAGAAAGCCCGAGGAAACTTCTTACCCAGCCTCGTCAGGAATGCGTTTAGCCTCTTGGTCTTTATCATTATGAAGAACGGTGCGCCTGCTTCGATGCCCCTGGAACTGAACTTCTCAACCCCTATGGCTTGAACAACAATATAGATTGCGATGTAGATAACGGCCAGTATCTCAATGACTGTAAGAGGATCCATGATGCATCACGGCACGCCAGTCGGGCTCTGGAAGGCCCGGAAAGTGGAGCCTATTATAACAGTTGTGTAAGAGGACGGTCCCATTCTTGCCGAGGTATCTCTCTCATGCTCAGCCCGACCAAAACCCTCATAAAGTGTGACCAGTTGAGATGCGCCGGTGCCCATGTCGTGGGCATCTCAGCATAACTTCGAGCAGGCGATATTGCAGTTGCCATTCAAACTTGTCATCTCAACCCCAGAAACAGGGAAAGCCATCCAATACGAACTTGATGACACCAAAACCAACTATCTTGTTGGCAAGAAGGTCGGTGATATCGTGGAGGGGGACGCCCTAGGCCTGCCTGGTTACAAGCTCAAGATAACGGGCGGCAGTGACGCGGCTGGATTCCCGATACGCCCAGACGTACATGGCAGCGGCCGGAAGAGAGTGCTGTTACACGGACCACCCGGTTTCAGGTCCAAGAGGTCGGGCGACCGCCGACGCAAGACTGTTCGCGGCAAGGAATTGAGCACCGCAGTCTCCCAAGTGAACGTACGGGTAGAGGAGAAGGGCACTAAGCCGCTAGAAGAACTCGTGATGAAGACAGCTTAATCGGGTCTTTCAAGTCTTGATAGACAGTCTTGTTCTGGCTTCTTGATACAATCAGTGAGCAAGACCATAGACTTCATATTAGGAGTAGATGAAGCCCCTCTGTGTAAGAGAAAGGCATAGTCGGATGTGAATAACAGGTGCCCAGAAAATACGAAGGTCAGAGTGAAGTCAACATCGGCACACTTGGCCACGTTGACCATGGTAAGACAACGCTAGTACAGTGCCTAACAGGAGAATGGACAGACCGCCACTCTGACGAGATAAAGAGAGGAATATCAATCAAACTCGGCTATGCTGCCACTGTAACCATGAAGTGTACAAGCTGTCCTGAGCCCGATGCGTACACTACTGCTCATCTAGCAAAGGACGGGCGATGTCCGAAGTGTGGAGGAGAGCTCGAGGTTCTTAGAGAGATATCGTTCGTTGACAGCCCCGGTCACGAATCGCTAATGGCAACGTGTCTCAGCGGCGCAAGTCTGATGGACGGCGCCATCCTTGTCATTGCCGCGAATGAGCCGTGTCCCATGCCACAGACAGCAGAGCATCTTCATGCTCTCGAAATCGTGGGTGTCAAGAACATCGTTATTGTACAGAATAAGATTGAGCTCCTTACACCTGAACAGGCCAGAAAGCACTACAAGCAGATTAAGGACTTCATCAAGGGCACCTCGGTGGAAAATGCACCGATTATTCCGGTCTCAGCAGTGTTCGCGGCCAACATGGATCTTCTTGTTCAGACAATCGAACAAGTAATCCCGACGCCAGACAGGGATGGCTCTCTGCCACCTAAGATGCTTGTGGCCAGATCGTTCGAGGTGAACCCGCCCGGAACGTTACCCCAAGACCTCAAGGGCGGAGTAGTTGGGGGCTCAATAGTTGAAGGCGCACTTAGGGTCGGTGATGATATAGAAATCGCGCCGGGTTACAAGACAGAAAAGGGATTCAACCCGATAAAAACAAAAATCGTGAGCCTCCATTCTGGCAGTGGAAACGAACTTCAAGAAGCCCGACCGGGAGGGTTGATAGGAGTCAGGACTTCGTTGGACCCTGCATTCACACGAGCAGACAGACTCGTGGGCAGCGTGGTCGGCAACGCAGGCAAAATGCCCAAGACACTATCCAAGATGATGATACAGCCTCAGCTGATGCAGAGACTCGTAGGAACTGAGTCCAAGCAAGAAATTGAGAATCTCAAGCTGAATGAACAGCTGATGCTTGTGGTAGGAACCGCGGCCACTGTAGGGGTAATCACGAGGTTGCATGGTGAACAGATAGAGGTCGAGTTGAAAAGACCAGTCTGTGCAGAGAAAGGCCAGCGCATAGCCATAGGTCGAAGGGTCGAGAATAAGTGGCGACTGATAGGTCATGCTGTCGTTTAGAAAACTATCCGGTCACGTGAGTAAATGGTCGCAATCGTGGTCGTCGATACAAGTTTTCTGATGATTCCAGCGGAATTCGGCATAGACGTGTTCGCAGAGTCAAAGGAAATACTCGAGGAGAACATAGAGTTCGTCGTGCTAACATCTGTCATCCGTGAAATCGAGACGAAACCCAAGTCAGGCAGCACTCCAAGGAATTCCAAGTTCCGTATAGCCGGCGATTTGGCAAAGCTGTGCAAGACGGTTGATGTCAGCCCGAGCATCGCGGACCTTCCTGTGGACGACCAGTTGCTGGAATATACAGCATCGATCAAGGGAGTCCTAGCAACGAACGATAGAACACTGAGAGAACGTGCACGGGAGAGAGGATTGCCAGTGCTCTTGATGCGTGGAAAGAAGCGGCTTGCCCTTGAGGGGAGTGTTGTTTGAGACCTGTTCAAAACGTTTTTATTGTAACCAAGAAGTGGCACCGCTGAGCCGTCGGAGTTAGACCATCAGTGATTTGCCGATGGGCTGATTGTTCTGAGAGTTGCCCTGCCAGGCGAGGAGCGTCCGTACGTGTATAGTATTGTAACTGTGAAGGATATAGTAAGAATCCCTCCAAATCAGTTCGGCCAGCCTATTGAAGAGGCGGCTATGGTTCACCTGCGCAAGAACCACGAGAACGTATTGGATCGAGACATAGGTCTGATAATCTCAGTCATTGAAATCGACGAAATCGGACAGGGCCGCTTGATTCCGGGGGATGGCGCTACCTACCATTCTGTCACCTACAAGGTCCTAGTCTTCAAGCCGGTTCGTGGAGAACTTGTGGAGGGCAACGTTGTCGAACTCATGGACTTCGGAGCCTTCATCCGTATGGGTCCTCTTGACGGGCTCTGCCACGTCAGCCAGATATGCGACGATTTCATAACGCAAGACTCGAAGGGAAACGCCCTTCTGGGCAAGGAATCGGGAAGGATTCTTACCGAAGGAGATCAGGTCAGGGCTCGAATCACGTCCATCAGCTTTGAGTCAGGTAACAGGTCGGGCAAACTGGGACTAACCATGCGACAACCATTCCTTGGAAAGATAGGACCGGACCAGTCTTGGGTCGACCAAGATGTCAAGGCGGCCCGAGGCGAAGTGCCAAAGAAAGAGAAGAAGAAGCAAGCGGAAAAGCAGACAAGGTGATTGTGATTGACCAAGTTCAAGGCATGTCGACAGTGCCACTACCTCACGACAGAGAATCAGTGCCCAAACTGTAAGAGCACCAACCTCTCGAGTTCGTATACAGGCATAGTCGTGATTCTGCCTGGCCGCAATCCACACGACGACCCTAGGAAAATGTCTTACGTTGCTGAACGCTTGAACATCGACAAGCCCGGAAAGTATGCCCTCAAGGTTCGATAGTTGGTCTCTAGCCATCGTCTATGGTGAAAGCTTTATTAGATGACCTCAAGTCGGATGCCTGACCCGCCCTCCAGACGGCGTATTACAAGAGTGTGATGCCCGTGAAGATTGACATTCTTCGGCAGAAAGAAAACAAGGTTCTCAAAAGAAGGGAAGTGGATTTCAGAATCGAA
>PRDJ01000017.1 GCA_003345555.1 Candidatus Thorarchaeota archaeon | reverse complement strand
TCTCCGTAGTCATAGGTGTTGCCGCCTATGTGCTGTCCTTAGTCTACGAGGGTTTGGCATACTACATCGGCACGGTTCCGATAGCATTCCTGATTGGTGGCGTTCTCTTCATGTTGATTGGCTTTGTTCGACCACCTGCGGCAGAATCTGCTGGAGGACTATGAGAAAGCGAATACCGCCATCCATTCAGTTCGAAGTAGCAAGTCAATTGCTGGAAGATGTTCCACAAGAGATGCACCGCTGCTCGGTGATGATTCAGTACCAGTCCACTTCGATGTCGTGCTCCACACATCGTGACCTTTGATGTACTGTCCACCATCCAGTAGTCTCATCTTGAATGGATACAACCGGGACTGCCAATCCAAATCAAATATCTCCCTGTGGCAATCCTTCGCAGCTAGGTTCGGCCCGGATCAATGTTGGCAATAGATGACATGCTGTCTTGTTCATGGTTGTATTTCGGTACTAGCAACATGGAAACAACAACAAACCACATTAGTGGAATGAAGTATGTGAGGAGAACCACGGGAGTCGGCACGAGTTCGATATGGATCATAAGAGGCACTAAAACTTGGACCCCAAACCCAGACCCAAACGGGAAAACGAAACGGCAACAGAGAAGACGACGCGAGTAGCTAGCGAGCGCTTAGGAATCGTCTTTCTTCAATGCCGCTCGAAAGAACCGCAGGTTTTTTTCTTCCCAGAATAGGGCATCCTTTGGGATTGTATAATCGACTTTTCCACAATAAACGAAGCTAGACGCTCTTATGACTGCCTTCAGGTAGTCAAGATTAATGTCCGGGTAGTCGAATGTCAGAATCAACAATCCCTCTTTCTTAAGTACTCGGTGGAACTCCTTCATTGCCTTCTCAATATCCTTCTTCAAGAATGGTCTGTGGGTTTTGTGGATCGACGGATGCGCATTGAAGAAATCCCGCATGTGTTCTAGCACCGAAATGCAAAATACTTTGTCGAAACTATTGTTTTCATAGGGAAGATCCGTAATGCTTGAATTCTGAAATCTGATCTTCTGAAACCAATAGTCCTTGACATTCTTAACGGACTCTTCTCCAAAATCATCTATGATTGCCTTTATGATCTCTTCTTTTGACAGAATCCTCTTATCAATATCGACTGCGTAGACCTCGTTTGCCTTCTCTGCCAAGAAGAACTTCAAGGGATGAGAGATCCCACAACCGGCATCAAGGGCAACATCCGTTGCATTAATGAATTGAGACGCCCAGGTATACTCATAGGGTCTACTAAACCAATATCTATGAAGTCTAAATATGAACTCGCCACTTTTGGGATCACCCTTTAGGATAAAGCGAGATTCTAGATCATCTGGGTGCATTGAGCAGCCCTCGTCCTATCTGGAGAATTGAAAGGCCCACTCTATAAATCACTTTCGAGCAATCTTCTGGCCCTAGTACCGGTCTACTTCTATGTCGTGCTCGATGCAGCCGTGGCCTTTGATGTACTGTCCGCCATCAATCAATCTCATGTTGAATGGAAACAGACCCACTCGATCTTCGTCCTTCATCACGACCGAGAGCTTCGCAAGATTGCCATTCACGAAACAGTCGCCTATGTCCCTTGTCTTTACGCCTAGCCTGTTGATTAGGCCTTCGAATGTTTCGCTCGGCACAAACTCACACTTCAGCACAGTGTCCTCGTCTGCGTGACTTCCCGGCACTAGCTCTCTGAAGCGGCCATACACGTGGACTTCTATCATCGGATGCATGTGGAAGCAGTCCAAAGATAAGCAGTCGGATATGGCTCCTTTGACGCGACCGTTTGCGTCAAGAATCGCACAATGCAACGTTAGAGTTATATCGCCGCCCGGCCAAACCTCCGTCTACAACTCCAAGGCGGGATTAGAAGCTCATAGACACGAATCTTGGAACACGTGTTCCAATGAGGCCCTCTGAGAGGCCATCTCTCGGGCGTTTCTCACTCCTTGTCCACCCATTGCTGGTCGACAGTGATGAATAGGTACAATCCCGCCAAGCAGCAGAGGAGCGTGACAGAAGAATGAGGAAGTATCCCTGCAAAGAACCTGTCGTTGTCACATGCGGACTGCCATATGCCAGTGGCCCATTACATCTAGGCCACCTCAGAACCTACGTGCCTGCAGATGTCTTCATACGGTATCTAAGAAAGATGGGCGTGAGTACGACGTTCATTTGTGGTTCGGATACACACGGTACTCCAATCATGACGGCTGCGGAGAAGGCGGGTGTCACTCCCAAAGAGTTGGCTATGAAGTACCATCAGTTGTACCAAGAGATCTTCCCGAAGCTCGGAATATTCTTTGACAATTACGGCAGCACGGACGATCCAGAGAATCACAGAAGAACGACCCAGATAGTTACGGCCCTCCAGAAGAACGGCTACGTCTATGCGAAGGATCTCCAGACACCTTACTGTGACAACGAGAAGAGGTCTCTGCCCGACAGGTATGTCAGGGGCACATGTCCCTATTGCGGCAAGGACGCGAGAGGCGACGAGTGTGACCAAGGTTGTGGCAGGTACTTGGAGCCGGGCGAGATATTGAATCCGCGTTGTGCAATATGTGGATCGCCCACACGTCCCATAACTCGGAAACACCATTACTTCCGGCTTACGAGCTTCGCCGATTTCCTGCAGACGTACCTTGAGGGACTAGACGGTACGAAGAACGCGAGGAACTACGCTCTCGGGTGGCTTCACGAAGGTTTGAAAGACTGGTGCATAACCCGCGACATTGACTGGGGCGTTAGATACCCCGGAGACGAGAAGCTGGTTCTTTATGTGTGGGTCGATGCTCCTATAGGTTACATATCGAGCACGGAGGAGTGGGCCAAGAAGATCGGAAAACCAGATGCTTGGGAGCGCTTCTGGAAGCCGGGTGATGGGCGCATCGTTCACTACATAGGGCAAGACATCACATACCATCATTGCATCTTTTGGCCAGCGATGCTTAAGGGAAGCGGCTACAATCTGCCGGATGCTGTTGTCGCATCGGGCATGGTGACCGTGGCGGGAAACAAGCTTAGCAAGAGCAGAGGCTATGTAATCTGGATTGGAGAGGATTACCTTGACAACAATCTGGATCCTGACTACATGCGATACTACATGGTGTCGTACTCCAGCCAGACCAAGGACCTTGATTTCACTTGGGCGTCATTCAATGAGAAGGTCAACACCGAGCTTGTGAATACACTTGGTAACTTCCTATACAGAGCCCTTTACTTTGCCAAGCAGAATTTCAATGGAGTGCCTCAAGGAAAACCCGTTGATGCGATTCAGCAGAGAATCCAGAAGACAGTGGAGGCCGTTATTGACGGTATCAACGAATATGAGCTAAAGAAAGTCGCCGACGAGGTAATGGCTTTGGCCGCTTTTGGCAACGAGTACTTCCAGACTAACAAACCCTGGGAGTTGATCAAGAAGGACAAGGTGAAATGCCAAGAAGTGGTTTACAACTCGTTGAACTTGGCCAAAGCCATAGCGGTTCTTATTGAACCAATCATGCCGTCTGTGGCCGAGAAAGTCTGGCGTCAGTTCGCGATGAGTTCTGACGTACATAAGGTAGGACTCGACGAGACGTCAAAGCCCTTGAAGGAGGGATCGAAGCTTGGCGAGGTCAGCCCGGTAATCGTCAAGATTGATGAGGAACTCCTCTCAAGGCTGTCAGATGTGACATCCAAACGTATACAAGCAGCGCTTACCGCAGACCATGCGGAGCCTGAAACGAAGATGATATCGTTCGAGGAATTCAGAAAGATGGACCTACGAGCAGGGAAGATCATTGAGTGCACTCGTGTCCCCAGAACAGACAAGCTTCTGAAGCTGCAAGTGGACATCGGTACCGAGGTAAGGACAATTGTCACCGGTCTTGGTCACCTTTATCCTCCTGAGAAGCTGAAGGGTCTGACTGCTTTATTCGTTGTCAATCTGGAATCGAAGAAGATTGGCGGAATCGAAAGCAAGGGCATGATTCTCGCAATCGAGAAGGCTGATCAACCCGACTACTGGGTCCCCGTGACCGTCGAAGGAGTCCCGCCGGGCAGCAAGGCGGCTTAAGCAAATCCTTCAGAGCATTTAGCAGGAACTCACGAGGGGTTCGCTGACAGGATTCGTTGGGTTATGTTCTTCAGGTCTTCAATGCCAGCATAGAGATGAGCCTGTATTCCGAGGCCTAGTGCTGCGGAAACATTGCTTTCCTTATCATCGAAGTATAGGCACTCATGAGGACTCGCTCCTACAGATCTGAGCATCTCTAGAAATGACTGTGCATCGGGCTTTGTGTGTCCGATGTCGCTGGATGCTACTACGTGGGCGAATGGGCTGCCCCTTCCGAACTTCTTGAGAATCGCTTTCTTCGATTCAGCGTCGGAATTGGTGAATATGGAAACCGGAATCGTCCTTGAGACTGTCTTGAGATAAGCAAACAGGTCCGTATCGATTGAGGAAGTGTTGTCATAAACCGACTGCATGACACGCTTGTGCGACTCATGTTTCAATCGAGAGTCCTTCGCCTGGACTCTCTTCCACCAATCGTCCCGGGTGGTCGTCCCCCTGAGAAGCGCCTTGCCAATCTCATCATGCCAAAGGGTGTCGTTCAACTCGTCCAGCTTGAACCCCATCTTGTTGCAGGCCGCTTCGGCTGCTTGCTTGTCAAGCAACCTCAATACGCCATCAAAGTCCACCACAAGTGCTCGAATCATTGTTCTTGCCAGTCCTATTCTGCAGATGGCTTTTGCGGAGATTCAAGATATTAACAAAGGTTCTCCTGCTATGGCTGGTTCGAACTGGATTCTGGCTCATGCACACCGCAAGAGGCGCTAAAACCACTACATTCACACTTGGGCAGAAGCATCCGCATCGTTCATCTAGCCGTCAAGCACACGATACGGACAGTGATTGAGTGGACGTAAGAATCCGCGGCGCACGTGAACACAACCTAAAAGGAGTAGATGTCGACATCGGCGACGGCCTCACCGTTGTTACAGGTGTCTCCGGCTCTGGCAAGACATCACTCGTGTTCGATACGCTCTACCACGAAGCGCGCCGAAGGTTCCTCGATGTATTCTCGACACGTGCTCAATTGACTCGTCTTGCTCCTGCGAATGTCGAGTCACTGACTGGTGTGGGTCCCGCAGTCGCCGTCGGTCAGAATCTTCTAAACCGCAATCCCCTTTCTACAATCGCAACGGCATGCGGACTTCACCCCTTCCTCCGCCTTCTTTACGCGAGGTTTGGGGTCAGGTCCTGTCCTCAGTGCGGCGCAGGACTGTCCGTTCTATCAGAGGATGAGCTAGTGGAGAGAATCCTCGCTATCTCGAGACGAGCAAGTGTGGCACTTTACGCCCCAATCGTGCGCAAGACAAGAGGAAGTCACCGCATATTACTAGATATTCTATCGAAGGAGTTCGGCAAGGAATCTCTTCTCGTAGACGGAAGGCCTTGGTCCAGCAGGCGCCTTCAGTCTAAGGACGAGCATGCAATCGACGTGAAGGTAGCCAGTGTTTCGCCTGACTCCCCTCTGGCTGCAGTTCGGTCCGCTATCGAGAGGTCTGCGGCACTCGGTGCCAGCGCGATTGTTGCGGAGAGTAGTGGTTCAAGACTAGTTCTCTCAAGGGCAACGATATGTCCAATTTGTGGAACTCATTTCGATGAGATTCAACCAGTTCATTTTCACACCGAATGCCCGTTTTGCGAAGGCAAAGGGTGTCAGCAATGTGGCATGTCCGGGCTGCTCCCACAGGCTGCAGCAGTCAGATGGGAGGGTCTCAGAATCAATGAGCTACTTGCTTTCACCGTCGATGAAGTTCAGGTTCTCTTCGTGAGAGCCTACATGCCTTCGACAGCTACACGTCTGAAATCAGAGATCACAAAGAGGCTGGATGCGCTTAGAGCAGTCGGCCTCGGATACATCCAGCTTGACCGGCCCTCACCAACGCTCTCACGAGGAGAATCGCAACGAGTTCGTTTGGCAGTTTGCCTGTCAAGTCGATTGGAAGATGTGCTGCATGTGCTAGATGAACCCACGATAGGTCAGCACCCTGATGATGTCGCGAGGATTCTGCCAGCTTTTCGGAAGCTAGCGGGGCCTGTCGTTTATGTTGAGCACGACAGAGCTGCAGCCGCCTATGCTGACCGGGCAATAGACCTTGGACCTGGTGCGGGAGAAGAAGGAGGAACAGTAGTCTTCACGGGAACACCCGGCGACTTGTGGAAATCCGAGACAATCACGGGACGCTACTTCAGTCTGCGTGAAAGGGTACCAGCTACTACAATGCGACCTGAACCCAAAGAATTCCTGAAGATTCTCGGAGCTCGGGTTCACAATCTTCAGTCGATAGACATACTTCTGCCAATCGGCAGATTGGTAGTGATAACCGGAGTTTCAGGCTCGGGTAAGAGCACGCTTGTCGAGGATGTCTTGGTTCCATCGCTCACGAAGGGAAAGCCTTTCAACTGTACAGCAGTAATCGGTCCCAAGCTTAAGGCTGTGCTCGTTGATCAGAGTCCGATTGGTCACAATCCCCGATCAAACCCCGCCACTTACACAAAGCTTTCTGATATTATTCGGGACTTGTACGCGAGACAAACCGGATTGTCCCCGTCCCACTATTCGTTCAACAGACCTGAGGGTGCTTGTCCCACCTGTTCTGGCATCGGAGCCGTTGAAGTGAAGATGCGATATCTGCCTTCTACATGGATTCCGTGCTCCGACTGCGATTCTCAACGCTTCTCAGACGAGGTGCTGTCAAGAAAGATCGAACTCGGGGAACAGAGACTGTCGATTGCAGATTTCTACCGGCTATCCGTCTCTCAGGTCCGTGCTCTTTTGGCAGACGATAGTCGGCTTTCTGCCACAAACCGCGCTTCAGTCCGAAGTATGCTGGATGCGTTAGTAACAATCGGACTGGGCTACGTTCCCATAGGCCAACCCTCGCCCAGCCTTTCAGGCGGTGAATCGCAGAGAGTGAAGCTCGCCAAATTCCTTGGCAAGAAGAAGCTCGCAGACCGTCTAATAATCTTGGACGAACCAACCACCGGATTGCACCCCAGGGATCTGAAAGGCTTGTTAGAGGTCCTCGCCACCCTTGTAGTTGCTGGCGCCACTGTAGTTGTTGTCGAGCACAATCTGGACATCGTCCGAGCCGCTGATTGGGTAATTGACCTTGGTCCTGGCGCCGGACCTATGGGAGGACAGGTTGTCTACCAGGGTCCACCCAGTGGGTTGATGGCCGCAAGAGCCTCAGCCACTGGCAAGGCATTGAAAGAAGATGGATTAATCCGCCCTCACGCGAAAGCCGGAAAGGTCGCTGGACCATCAGAGTATATCTCGATAAGGAACGCCCGCGCGAATAACCTGAAAGGTGTTGACATAGACATTCCGAAGGGGCTGCTCACGGTAGTCACTGGAGTGTCTGGCTCCGGTAAGTCCAGCCTCGTTCATGATGTGCTAGAGGCCGAAGCCAAGAGAAGGTTCTTGGAGAGTCTCTCACTGTACGAAAGGCAAGGTATTCATGAGGGCCCCGAAGCTTTTGTGGAGTCAGTCAGTGGGCTTGGGGTCTCAATGTCTATCACTCCGGGTGAAAAGCTCTACAACAGACGTTCTACAGTTGGGACTGTCACCGAGGTCTCACATCATCTGGCAGTCCTGCTTGCTACGTTGGGCGAACGCATATGCCTCAGATGTGGAGCCAGGATGGAGAGAGGCTTGGAATGGGTGTGTCCTACGTGCAAGGAAACCGCACCCCTCCTTGAAGCAAGACACTTCTCATCGTCCACGTACTCTTCGGCTTGTCCGAAGTGCAACGGGATTGGTACTCTACAGGTGCCGGATCCTAACAAGCTGATCATCAATTCCGACAGGGCGATATGCAGCGGAGCATTGTACTCCCCAGGTTTCTTCCCAATCGGTTACTTGTGCAAGCCCTACAATCACGGGTACTACTTTGTTCGGGCTTTGGGCGAACGATACGGTTTCGACCCGGAAATCACACCGTGGAACCAAATGAGTCCTGAAGCACAGAAGGCCTTCTTGTTCGGGGACTCCGAGCCTCTTAGTGTCACAGCCGAGAGTCGGACCAGACCTCCCTCAACCAGGATTCTACCATTTCGCGGCTTCTACGGTCTCATAGGAGACTGGGACATTGGCGGAACCTACACGAGTACGAAGACTTGCACTCAGTGCAATGGCACCCGCTTTCGTCCTGAGGTTCTGGCCGTTAGACTCGCAGGGTACGATGCTCATGCACTTGGTGAGATGCCACTTAGCAGACTCTTTCAGGTCCTCAGTGATATGAAGACCGTAGATCCCAGATTCACCCTGTCCAGAGCCAACTTCAAAACAATCCTTGAGCGCCTGAAATTTCTTATCAGAGTCGGGGTCGGGTACTTGCACTTGAACAGAGTCTCAGCGACTCTGTCTGCAGGGGAGGCCCAACGAGTTCGTATTGCGGGGATTCTTGGCAGCGGTCTGACGTCACTGACGGTCCTGCTTGATGAGCCTTCCAGAGGAATGCACCCTTCGGAGGTCGATGCACTCGCTGATGTCCTTAGAGAACTGCGGCACGAAGGAAACACTGTTGTCGTGGTTGAGCACGATCGTGCCCTGATTAGGGCCGCTGACCACATTGTGGAAATGGGTCCTGGTCCTGGAGACAACGGTGGGCGGGTAATAGCAGAAGGGAAAATCGAAGAAGTTGCAGGAACTGACACGCCAACCGGTAGGTGGCTGCGGGGCGAATACAGGATAGAGGTTCCCGGAAATCGGAGAGAACCAGAACATTGGATGATTGTAAAGGGAGCCAAAGAAAACAATCTTTGCGAAGCGGAATTCAGAGTGCCTCTAGGTATGCTCGTCGGTGTGTGTGGCGTTTCGGGTTCGGGCAAGAGCACCATAATGGTAGATACGATAGGGCGGGCTCTTGCTCCAAAACACATAACGACCAGCGTCGCATACGAACCGATGCAACCTGGCGCACATGACTCTATCGAGGGCGCCCCGCAGAGAACAATCGTTCTCGATCAAACCCGCGAACACATAATCAATCCGGGTCAGTTCCTTGATGTGATTGGACCGCTCACATCGTTATATGCGGAGAGCAATGATGCCAAAGCTCTTGGGCTATCAGAAGACGATTTGACCCGACGTTGTTCCGTGTGTGACGGTCGAGGAATCGTCAGGACTGACATGGGTTTCCTCCCAGATGCGATTACGCCCTGCGAGACATGTGCAGGTACTGGAAGGTCAAAGGAGTCGTGGGACGTGCATGTCAATGGTATTCCATTTCCAGAACTCGGGCAGCTGACCGTTGACCGGGTTTCCGAGCTATTTGGCGAATCCGAAGTCATTCGTAGGAAGCTCAAGGGTGCGAGGGACCTTGGTCTGGGCTATCTGGTCCTTCACCAACCGGGTCAGACGCTATCGGGTGGAGAGTGCCAGCGTCTCAAGATCGCTAAGGAGCTTTCACAGAATGTCTCATCATCGACCATGTATATCTTGGATGAACCCACGGTGGGCCTACACATCCAAGATGTGGACAGACTAATCCGAGCACTTCGCAAGGTTGTAGACGGCGGCAATACCGTTGTTGTGATTGAGCATCACCCTAATGTTCTATCAGCGTGCGACTGGTTAATAGAATTAGGTCCCGGAGCCGGTCCAGAAGGAGGCCGTGTCATTGCTTCGGGCACTCCAGAGGTCGTAGCGCGTTCCGGGACAGCAACGGCTCCTTATCTGAAAGAGGTGTTGGAGGGGAGAGCATGACTTGGGCCGCCCTTCTTCTAGCCGACTCATCTCCTTCTCTTAGATTGCTGGTTCTTCGAGAACTCCTGCATCGTCCTGAAGGAGATCCCGAAGTCCGTGAACTCATCAAGTTCAGGGATGAAGATCCCATCTCCGTATTGCTGCTTCAGTTACAACTCAGTGATGGTTCTTGGAAAGAGACCTCTCTCTCCGGGGGCGCCCGAATCGATCGCCACATTGCGACATCCCGTGCTTTGACAACCTTAGGCTTTCTGGGATATGACTCTGGGCATCCAGCTATCAAGCGTGGGGTAGAGTATCTCTTTTCAAAACAGAGGCATGACGGATCGTGGCCGCTACCCGGAAACTGGGAACGCGAGGAACCGACGGCGAGAGGCTACACTATGATTCCTCTGCAGACCGCAATCCCTCTGCGTGGAATCGCGGCGTGTGGTCTTGGAACCGACTCAAGAGCTGAGAATGCGTATGAATGGCTACTGTCACAAGGACTGGAAGATGGTTCTTGGCCCACAGGGAAGGCGGGTGATGTCTATGGCCGCGTTGCAGGCTATCGTCGTTTGCCGCATTCACGCTGGGGCTGCCGGTCGAACACTACAGCGTCGCTGATTTGCCTGGCCCTTCATCCAACAAGGAGGACCAGCAGCGCAGCCAAACGGGCGCTTGACATGCTCCTCGCACGAGAAACGCGCGAACGGCTTGACTTGGGTTTTGAAGTTGCGAGGACCGTGGGATATGAGAAGACAAGCGGCTTCTTGACCTACCATGCCAAGTTCGATATGGCGCTGGTTCTCAGTCTCTGCTCCAAGATAGGTGCAGACAAGAGCGATGAACGCGTCCGGGAACTCATTGACTACGTGACCAAACAAGAGGGGAAGTACGGACTGTGGGAGTACCTGCCTCACCCGGAGGCTTCCAGATGGGTGACATTCGATATTCTGAGGTCACTCGAACAACTGGACAAGTCCACAGAATGGTTGACCATGGAGCCTCGTACGCCCTTTAGCGCCTATCCAAAGAGACCGAAGCGATACTGATAACCGAGCTTTCGTGCTTTTGGCTGAATAGCTATGGTTGAATCTCAACCTTGTCTGTTTTCAGATTGGGGAACTTGATAGCTACTACTCTAACATCATGGTCTTCCTCGGTTTCGAACCAGTGAGCTTCTCCCGGCTCGACAACCACCACATCTCCTTCGTTCACCTGCAGAATCTGGTCTCCGACTCCCATCTTGGCTGAATCAACAAAGAAGAATGCTTCTTCCAGTCTTTCATGCTTGTGAGCGTCTGTTTTCATGCCGCCCGGTATCTTCACCCAGATGAACCCCGCTGTGTCAAGTTTTCTCCTAAACCTCACATCTGCAACGTACTTGCGGCCATAGCCCGCCATACCAACAAGTTCTGTTTCGGAGGCACGGTATACTTTGACCACATCTATCACTGCACTACGAAGCAGACTTGCACCGTGATTAGTCTTACTGATTGGCGAAGACCTGAGTTATCCTTATGTTGTCGTGTTCTTGGACCAGAGCACCAAAAGTCAGTAGGCTGGGTACTCGGAAATGTCCAGTCCGCCACCGAATGCAATGAGGTCGCACACCAGACTAAGGAATAGTCAGTTTCTCAAGTTCTTTGGCCCGGCGCTTGTTGTGAGTGTCGCGTATGTTGATCCTGGCAATTTCGGAACGGCCATAGCAGCAGGAGCAGGTTATGACTATGACCTTCTTTGGGTGGTCTGGCTTGCCAGCATCATGGCCATGCTGTTGCAGTATCTCTCCGGGAAAATCGGAATAGCCACAGGACGCAGTATGCCCGAGTTGGTGCGAGAGAAGCTGAAGTCGAGGCGAAAGATCCTAGTTTACTGGCTATCGTGCGAGGCATTCGCTGTAGCTACAGACTTGGCCGAATTCCTTGGTGTAGCTCTTGCACTTAACCTACTGCTCGGAATACCCCTGCTGTGGGCTGCTGCCATTGCATCTTTTGATGTCATATTCATCTTTCTTCTTGCAGGTGGGAAGTTCAGGCGCATAGAGTCGCTAGTTGGGATACTTGTTTCAATCATAGGGTTCGGCTATGTCTACGAGATTTTCATCACACGACCTGACTTCATTTCTGTTGCATTCCACAGCGTTACTCCCATGCTGACCCCGGCCACTGGCCCTCTTGTGATAGGAATAATAGGTGCAACTGTGATGCCACACGCCTTGGCCGTTCATTCATGGTTGACCAAGAACAAGCTGACCATTGGCGATGAGGCGGAAAAGCGTCGACTTCTAAGGTATCACATTGCCGATAACGCGATTAACCTCTCTATTGCAGGGCTAGTGAACGCCGCAATCCTGATTATGGCCGCTGCGGCCTTCACCGGCACCGGAACCTCTGTTAATACTGTGGAGCAGGCATATCATACCCTGACTCCCCTGTTCGGCGTCTTGGCCAGCGCAGTTTTCGGTGTAACTCTGCTTGCATCCGGACTGTCCTCATCAACAACTGGCGTGCTCGCCGGTCAGGCTCTGATGGAAGGACTCCTTGGAAGAAACATACATCCGTGGCTAAGAAGGATCGTCCTGCGTGTAATCAATGTCGTCCCCACGTTCGTCGCCATATACGTGGGATTCAATGCACTTAGTCTGCTCGTCTACAGCCAGATCATTCTCAGCCTGCTGATACCTCTCCCGTTGATACCTATCATCTATCTGACCAGCAAGAAAGACGTGATGGGACAATTCGTGAATCGGAGGATGACAACCTTCGTGGCCATGCTTTTCGCATCGTTGATACTAGCTTTCAATGCGTATTTCCTGCTGCAACTGATCCTTCGATTCTAGCTTCGTGCTGTTAGCTCAGCGGCGGTATTGAGTTATCATTGCAGGTGCTCTACGTAGTCTGAAAGGCCCTATAGTCCCCGAAGCAATGAAGGACGTGAACATGTTAGTCCCACCCAACCGGGACAGCACAATGTCTAAGACCCAAATGGACACAATCATCTTCGGTGGTCTGATTGCTGCCGAGCTATCGTGATAGAAGACATGCCGGGCAGGTTCTGGCGGACAAGTTGTCGATCCTGCACCTTCCCGATCCCAGGTTGGTCTTAGCCATCCCGAACGGAGGCTTGGCAGTTGCAGCACCCATAGCTGAAAACTTGCCTGCTGAACTAGACACACTCATCGTCAGGAAACTTCAGATTCCCTACAATACCGAAGCAGGCTTTGGCGCATTGACATCATTTGGCAAGATGATTCTTAATGAACCACTCGTGAGGCATCTCGGCCTCAGCAAACAGGATGTGGAGATTGTTAGAACCAAGACCGAAAAGCAAATCACGGATAGGAAGAAGGCATATGCTGGTCTCATCGGCCGCTCCAGCCCAAGCGGCAAGCACGTCGTTCTAGTCGATGACGGACTGGCTTCTGGATACACTATGCTTGCTGCTGTAGAATCAGTGAAAGACCTCGGGCCGTCAAGCATCAGCGTAGCTGTTCCTACGTCATCAGGAGGCGCCGCGGACATGATTGGAGCAGTCGTCGAACGGTTGATTTGTCCCCGGATTGAGAGGGCCGGCATGTTTGCAGTGGCGGACGCTTACGAGAAATGGTACGACGTACCTGACTCGGAGGTTGTTGAGATTCTCAGACGCTTTGTACGGTGATTGACTGGACACTACTTCCTCTTCTTCGAGTGCATGGGGCTTCTTGCCTTCCATCAAGGTCAAATACCACGAGCCAAGCGGCAGCTTGGCATGACAGTCAACGTAATCCCGTTCTTCTCGCCAATCTCACCAAGTCAGTTGAGAGTAGGAATGGAAGCACGCCTTCAGGAAGTTGGTTCTCGGGTTCTATCTCCGGAGGAGTTCCTCTCTCCGAAAAGCACTGAGGGACGCGCTATCCTGCGTCAGCACAACTCGATTCTTGTCGGCACAGGCGGAACTGAGAACATGATCACTCAGTTCCTGGCAAGAAGTGGTCTCAGCCCACCAATAATCCTCCTGTCTCACACACAGTCCAATTCCTTACCTGCGGCGATGGAAGTGCGTGCCTACTTGCAGAAGCATGGGATATCTTCACGCATCATTCACGCACCTTTCTCTGAACTCGTCAAAACGGTTAGTGAGTGGTGCGGCTTTTCACAAGTTGAAGAGAGGATTCGCGAGTCTCGTCTGGCGGTGATTGGAAAGCCTTCACCTTGGCTCGTGGCATCAACGGTAAGCACATCCGCGGTTCGGAAAAGGTGGGGAACGACAATTCTGGATGTGCAGCTGGATGAGCTGATTGGTCTCTTGAACAAACCTCCTTCAGAGAAAACGGAAATGGCAATCGAGACGTTTGTGCGAGGTGCAGTTTGCAGTGATGTGCCGGAGGAAGATGTGAAGAAAGCTGGTCTGGTTTCACAGGCAATGGAAGAGCTCGCCCAGAAACAAGACTTGGACGCCCTATCTGTCGAGTGCTTCACCCTAGAGCACAAGGCTGGAATAAGCGGCTGTTGTGCTCTGTCTTGGTTGAACAATCTGCAAGGGATGGTCGCAGGGTGCGAGGGCGATGTTCCTGCTGCGTTCACAATGATGATTGCAAAGTATCTGACGAAGCAGCCTGCCTTCCTGGCAAACATTGCGGATATTGATGAATCAGAGAACTCAGTCGTTGCCGCTCATTGCACAGTACCAACGTCGATTGTCAATGCGTATGAAATCACCACACATTTTGAGACGGGCAGAAGTGTGGCAATAAGAGGCCAGTTCCCTCTTCAACCTGTGACTGTCATGAAGATGTGGGGTGACGACCTCTCTCAATATTGGGTCTCAGGAGGCGACATCAAAGAGAACCTAAGAAACGAGACTGGTTGTCGAACTCAAGTACGAGTGCATCTGGCAAAACCGGCAAAGCAGCTCCTAGAAGGTTCTCTTGCGAATCACCACGTGATAGTACTCGGCGACTACGCGAATCTTATGGAGAGGTTCCTCGCTTTCAATGCAAGAAAGTAGCTCAAGACCAACTTAGTCTCGGCCGGGTCGCGTCTTCGAGGACATGCGACTATGATATTTAAACA
Organism: Candidatus Thorarchaeota archaeon; assembly: GCA_003345555.1. Classification (GTDB taxonomy): domain Archaea; phylum Asgardarchaeota; class Thorarchaeia; order Thorarchaeales; family Thorarchaeaceae; genus OWC5. Next base: position 12,811 of record PRDJ01000017.1, on the reverse strand, counting down.
TATGATACTATATCGCTAGCTTGTGAAGAGCTTCACCCGATTGAACGTCGCAGAGAGGAACTATCTCACCGGCGTGCTGAGAGCATTCCTTGAGAGAAAAGCCAAGAGAATCAACCAGAATTATGTGATCGGATGTTTTCGTAACGTTCCTCTTGGGATATTCGACGATATAGCAAAGGAGTTGGCAGACATAGGAGATAGCGACCGTCGGGCAGAGCTGATAGCAATCAGAGCCAAGCTCGCTGAGTATCTATCTTCTCGTATGGATAGGACACAGTGGAGTCCATGGGCCATTGCCCGGTCTTAGTGTCAAGCCGCATTTTAGTTCTCTCAAAGCACCCTTTCGACCTATCATGGTCCCTGTTTCTCCGTGGATTATTCGACGCTGCTTTGTGACCCTCAAGTTCTCAGTCACGCGCCTATTCAAGGAATCATGTTTGCTACTCATGTTACTTGGAATAGTGATGATCGCGGTGGTCCGGTCGGAAGATTGGCCGGTACAACTCTAGAACTGGCGCTAGCTTTAAAAACGGCCTCTCTGCTGCTCCCGCAATTGCCCGACCAAAGGGGACTGGTAGATGGAAGGCCTCGTTCCTAGAAGCAGCGCGCTCATGTGTTTAGTGCTCCTATCTGTACTCATTGTGGGCGCCGCCCAAACGCAGCCTCAATCTAATGCACAGTCTGCCGGGTCCTTTTCCCAGAATCTCGGTCAAGGAGTGTTCGTCCCAAGCGGCTATAACTCGCCCAACATCACGGTGGTGCTCATCACTCCAGCGAACCAGAGCACAGTTGTTGGAAACCTCACCATGACTCTAAACATCACGTCTGTGAATGGTCCCCTGAATCTGACTCTGTTTGTTGATTCAGTGACATATCCTGCCTACAATCAGACGTTGATTGGCACAGGATTGCAGAACGTAACTGTTAGCACAACCACTCTCCGCGATGGGAATCGTAACTTCACTCTCTTCTTCGAGACCAACGCGGTTCAGCCCGTCGAGAGAGAGTCTTATCACCTTGTCTTCTTAGTGAACAATCACGGTCCCCCGAGCATCGCCTTCATCTCACCAGCTTACAACGGTACTTTTACCGGGATGGGTGACCTGTTCCTCAACATTACATCAGACTACTCGCAAGTGAACTTGACCATCCGAGTTGATGGTGCTATTGCCAAGGAGTTCAATGCGACTGCTGTTCCCGTTGGAGCCGCCAACTATGTGATTAACGGCTCACGCTATGACAACGGTCTCCACACGGTGAATGCTACGGTTGTCACCGAGGAAGGACTAAAGGCGAGTGTATCCCGGGTCCTTTACTTCCTTGACTATGTCCGGTTTGCAGTTACCGACCTGACTGCCTACAGCACGATAAGAGGAAACCAGTCCATAACAATAAGGATCTTCACTCCATTCCCTAACGTAACATTCTCAGCATACGTCGACTATGTGCTTGTTCCTTACATAAGCAATGTCACGCTGCCCAAGGGCACAGCTACAGTGACGATTAACACAACAATCTACTCGGAAGGCAATCACAACTTCACTTTCAAAGCATACGGAAATGGCACTTACGTCTGGATTCACACTATGCTGCTCACGGTCGACAATCACGGACTACCCTCGGTTGCCTTTGCTGCGGTTCGCACCGATGTGGTTGTTGGGCTAGCAACATTCACCGTGGACATAACAAGTGATTGGCATACGGTGAACTTGACCGTGTATGTCGATGGTGTAGCAGTGTCCGGGCTAATCAACGTCACTGCAGATGCGGGTGTCTACAGCTTCCAGTTTGACGTGGGCAATTACACTAAGTGGCAACACACACTCAAGGTGGTAGTCATCACTCCCGAAGGACTGGAAGCGCAGACTGAGAGAATGTTTGGGTTTGCGAGTGTAAGGCCTGAGGAAATCGTGAGTCTTGTTGTGTTGCTTGGGCTGGCCGCGGCTATTCCGATTGTCCGCTCGAAGCAGGGCAAGCCCGTAAAGGACGTTATCATTGTTGACGTGGTCTTTGCGCTGGTGGTAGTGGTCCTTTTCGCCGCGCTTGGGGTCACTAGCTATGCACTCTTGGTGTGGCACCTGAACTTAGCCAGCATCTGGGCCTTGGGGACGGCATTGGTATTTGCTAATTGGGTTCTGCCCATTGTGACGGAAGGCTCAGGGGAAGAGTAGTCACAGAAACCTATTCACGGGAATATCCTGACTAAGCACAGTTGACCAGTGCGAGATTGCCTGATACTTGGGCAGGTGCTCGCTTGAAACTCTAGTAAAGACAGAATCGGCCTTCAAGGACGTCGATGACCGAGCAGTCCTTGATACTACCTCCTCTAGGTTATCCGTTGTCTGAGGCATTGTGTCGGCAACGAAGCGGGCGCGCCTTCCTTCAGAACGCACAACTGCACCTGCGCCTACTAGGGTCTTGCCGGAATAGAATTCAAGGATTCTGCCTTGTTTGTCACTGTCAACTATCTCTCTCACGATGGCTAGTAGTTCTCCCGGCGGCGCGATCAATGAGAAGACCCAGTCCTTGGGTAAAGCAGATGGGTCTACGAATTTGGCCGTAACCTTCGCTGTGTTTCGTGTTGGTATGCTCTTAATTGGAGCTTGAATATCATACAGCGAACCTCGAGCGAAATACTTGACCTTCATCCAGAAATTATACGCTTCAGGCGGCGAATTCGCGGCCACTCTCCCGATTCTCTTGGCCCTGAGTATGTCTTCGGCGGCATGGACCAGTTGAGCGCCGATACTTCTTTTCTGGTATCTGATGTCCACATCGACGCTTCGGATCATTCCAACTTGGCCCGAGGCCGGGTTCCTTTCCGCTCCAAACACTATCTCGCCTACAACTTGCTCCTGATGCTCAGCTACAAGCCATCCCCAGTTGCTGAACCCCAGTGTCCTGTGTTCCGTTTTGACTTCTTCGACTGTGTTATATTTGCGGCTAAGCCAGCGAGTCGTCTGATAGATTGTCAGGATGTCCTTGCAGTCCCTCATTCCTCCTCTCCGTATGATCACTGGAGGAGTGTGCTGGCTGCTTCTGACCGCTGAGATATCGTTCACCACCTGAGGACAATACCGCAAGTGGGCTCCAACTCTAACATAAGACTGTGTAACATAGGACCTAGGAGGGAGGGCTGGAAGCGTGATAGAGGTCCTCACAAATACTGATGCAGCCCCGGGCCAACTCCTCAGCACTTCGGCCAAACAGATAGAGAATCGGCTCAACTCCTATGCCACCCGGGACATGGACTGCTATTAACGAGGGTTGCTTTGTAGTCCTTTTGATGACCATACCAGCGGACTCTGCTATTTCAAGAGCGTCAGTGGTTGGCTTGGTTGTGTTGTACAACGTGAAACCCTGTGCCTTAGCAGATTGAACTATGTCATCACGACCACTTATGCATAGACAGGCCCTTGTTTGAGGCCACCGACCTTTGGCCCAAAGAAGGAGCGCTGCAGTGTGTCGAGACGCACCAAATTGGGGTCCCTCATGAGCAACAGCACGTCCATTCACAAGAGTGATTCTGCCTGGAACGCCCGCGACATCTGAGTCGGACGTTGCATCGGGGTCACACGCTACAAGATTGGCTCTGACTTGTGGCATCACAACGAAGAAGTGCTCGCATGCCTCAATTTCCTCGAGCGCGACCTCCAAACCGGCAAGCACCTTTGCTCGTCCCGACAGACTCGCTTCCCGGCCTGCCAATAATTCCGAACAAATCCGGCAGTCGGCCAGCTTGAGTCTTGGAACCGATTCCTTGTGGTTCCGACATATAGTCGAACCAAGCCTAAGGTACATGCATGTCGAACAGAGGGCCTTGGTTGTCTTGTCGCTATCATCGGATCCCGATGCTATCATGTCTGTCAGTTTTTTCACAAGGACGGCGACAGCCTTGTTCTCCTCGACAGTTGATGACGGTTGGGTCAGATACTTGCTGACTGCCGCCTGGGTTATGTCAAGTCCATGGGCGATTTCACTTTGTGAGAGCCCCCTGTCTTTCAGTGCCTTCGCTGTGCTGGCTCTCACAGCCGGAAGGAAGTCTCTGATTACTAGTTCGCAGGGTGGTCGCATGGGCTGTCACTTCATTAGAAAGCTATATATCCAACAGGAGTTATAACCGAGTTGTACAACAGGCATATAAAAGTGACCATAGACATGTCGGATGCCCACTACGCGGGGAGACGCGATCCTAGACGAATCATTGTTGCAGTAGCGATTATTATGAGTGTGTCAGTCGCTGCCTATGCAATATGGGTCTGGCCGAAGCCGAAGCTGTTGGTTTACACATATGATAGTTTTCTGGCGTGGGGCGACAACCCAGAGACAATCGACAGCGAAGTCTTTGGACCTTTCATGCGACAATATGGAGTAGAGGTGCAAATAGTCCGACTCCAGTCTGACGCTAGCGGAATCGTATCTAGGCTTGTTGCGGAAGCTGAGCGGCCTGTCGCTGACGTTGTCATCGGAATCGATAACATACTGATTCTGCAGTCTGCCGCCCAGAGTGTTACCGAACCCTACATTCCATCCACACTGAATAATGTGAATGCCTCTCTTGTCGACGCGCTGGACCCCGACCATCATGTTGTTCCGTTCGATTTCGGACTTGTGACCATTGTCTACAGTCAATCCAAGATTAACGAGACAGTGCACCCGGAACTGGCCAACCTCACATTTGCAGATCTGGCCAATCATGAGATGGCTTCTTCACTTGTTACAGAGAATCCGCTTCTGAGTAGTCCCGGTCTTTCGTTCTTGTTGACTCAGATTGCTGTCTATGAGAAGCTGCTGAGTCAAGATTGGAAGACATGGTGGAGTCAGGTCAAGGGCTACATCGATGTGCAAGCCGGATGGACGGAGGCTTGGACGAAATGGATCTCCGACCCTACGAGACAGATGCTCGTCAGCTATGGGACAGATCCTGCGTACTCATATTATACGACAAATGCCACTCCCGATACGAGACTTGCCCCTATGTACCACAATGGCAGTCACTATGCTTGGATGCAAGTTGAAGGAATCGGACTTGTGAAGAACGGGCCCAACCCAACACTGGCACGTGCCTTTATCGACTACTGTCTGACATCTTCGGTTCAGTCTTACATAGGATTGAATCAATGGATGTTCCCTGCAGGGAATCAAATCTCTCTTCATGAAGCATTTACATACGCACTTCATCTGAACGAAGTGGCAATCCTGAACGACCTCCTTACACGAAACGAGATTGCCGCTAACCTGACAACATGGCTAACTGCGTGGGACACAATCATGAGCACGTAGTCGAGGCACTCGTATGAAATCGCAGAATGTACTGGCCCATCTGATTCTCTACTCCCCTGTAGTCTTGTTGGCCTGCTTTCTCATCTACCCGGTCTCAGCAGTGATAATCCGTGGCATTGTGTCTGGACTGGGGACATCTATCACCAATGTCTTGTCCTCGCCTGTCACACTCAACGCCGTCTCGTTTAGTGCCTATCAGGCAGCAATCAGTACTCTGGCCGCTGTAGTTCTCGGGCTGCCGGGTGCGTATTTGCTCGCCCGCCTCAGGTTCGGGGGCAAGTCAGTAGTCCGCGCAGCAATGGTCATACCTTTCGTGCTGCCACCAATCGTTGTGGTAGTCGGCTTTCTCCAGATGTTCGGCCCTTACGGGTTTGTCGACTCCTTTGTAATGGCAATAACGGGATCGAATACTTCAGTGGTGAATTTAGCGAGCGGTATCACTGGAATAGTGCTGGCTCATGCCTTCTACAATGCGCCACTGGTCATACTGATGGTCTCTGCGTCCTTGGAGAGGTTGAGCCCAGATATCGAAGAAAGCGCTGAAATCCTCGGTGCTTCATCCATACAGAAGTTGCGAAGGATAATACTTCCTCACATCCTACCTGCGCTTCTCGCATCGGCTATCCTGACATACTTGTTCTGCTTCACATCGTTTCCAATCGTGCTTGCTTTGGGTGGTGGAGCCTACTCCACTCTTGAAGTCCGGATATGGATCGCATTCAGAATCTTCGATTACGGTGCGGCCAGCTCGCTTGCACTTGTTCAAATCCTCATCACAATTGCTCTTGCATTTTCGTATTATCGCCTCGGCGGTTCTCGTAACTACACGATTGCCCCCACATCAAGAATCAAGCAAGTCGGCATCGATGAGATTGGTGGTCGCCATGCCCTGCTGGCAGTCCTCTACGTGGTTTTGCTGCTGGTACTTGTGGCTGGTCCCATCGTCGCGATAGTAAGAGCAGCTGTGTATGATCCAGTGACTGAAGTCTATACGTGGGCGGGTTTTGCCAGCCTCCTTTCTGCCGGTCTTGGTGGGGGTCTCATTCCCCTTGTCAATTCAGTTTTTTATGCCGGAACATCAACCGTGCTTGCCGTAGTTCTTGGCTTGCCATTGGCATACTTGCATCGGCGTCCGGGATTCACTTCCTCGACCCTCTCCTCATTGACGGCATTTCTGCCTCTTGGTGTATCCGCGATTACACTTGCCTATGGGCTCATGCTTTGTGTCGTTGTGCCTCTTGGTCTGAGCGTTAACCCATGGCCTGCGATTGTCCTTGCTCAAACCATGATAGGGTTGCCATTCAGCGCCCGTTCAATTGAGATTGCTCTCCGCAACATCGACCCTGCTCTGCTGGACCAAGCGGATCTGCTTGGAGCTTCTCGACTACAGAAGCTATTCTTCGTTGAGCTTCCCCTGTTGGCACCAGGAATTCTTGTCGGAGCTGTTTTCGCATTTGCCATGGCAATAGGAGAGATGTCGGCAACATACTTCATTGCTCTGCCGCAGAATTTCACATTGACAGTAGCGATATATCAAGACCTGGGTGTGAGGAAGTTCGTCGAAGCAGGGGCCGCTGCTCTCGTACTTGTAGCGGTCTGCCTGATTGCGTTTCTTGTAATAGACAAAGTAACTGGCAAACAGTCAGGAGGCGTCCTATGACAGTCAGGATAGAGCTTCGGGGCCTTCGGAAGGAATTCAAGGACGGCACACATGTTGGTCCGATTGACCTCACCATTGAGAAGGGCGAGCTCGTTACTCTGCTTGGACCGAGTGGATCGGGCAAGACCACAACCCTGAGGATGGTTGCAGGATTCATACAGCCGCAGTCAGGCTCGCTGACGTTCAATGGTCGCGATATGACTAATGTCGCACCTCGGGAACGTGGTATTGGAATGGTATTCCAGTCTATAGCATTGTTTCCAAACATGAATGTCTTTCAGAATATCTCATTCGGGTTGGACATGGAACATTGGGATCGCACACAGGTGACCGAGAGAGTTGAGGAGCTGTCCAGAATGTTGGGCATACATGGGCTCCTATACCGGCCCATAAGTGAGGTGAGTGGAGGAGAAGCGCAACGAGTTGCGCTCGCTAGAGCATTGGCCAGAAAGCCTCAGGTTCTATTACTTGACGAGCCTCTATCCTCGTTGGATCCCCAGCTGAGAGATCGCTTGCAGATGGAAATACGAAAGGTACAGAGAAGCTTGGGCATCACCACTCTATATGTTACCCATAATCAGGCCGAAGCTTTTGCGGTATCCGACAAAGTTGCAGTCATGAACGATGGAGTCATTATCCAAACGGGTACGCCAGAGGAGCTTTATGAGAATCCGAATAGTGAGTTCGTTGCTAGGTTTGTGGGGAGCGGCAATGTCTTTTCAGGAGTCGTAGAAGAGGTACGCAGCGACTCAATCCTTGTTAGAACTGATAGCTACATCTTCAAAGTTAGCGGCCATAGACTAGCAGGGTCCCAAGTTTTTTTCACAGTCAGGCCTGAGGATGTTAGGATAGAGCTTGCTGAGTCTGGCATGGGGGCTGCTGCCACAGTGCAGTCGGTTACTCCCCAAGTGGGATCAAGTAGGGTTGTTTTGGATTTTGACGGTAACCAAGTGGTGAGTGTCGTCACTGATGCGACAATGACTAGTCAGCTACGGAAGAACGGGACTTCGAGGGTCTGGTTCAGATTCGAACCGGAATTGGCAGTCCTTATCGGATGAGACGTGATCGGTCTCTGTGCGACCGGGCGACTGGTTTGTACTGGTTCAGTTGTATCAGTCTCGGATGTGTAATCTCCCAATGCGGGGGCAAGAGTATGTCTTTCAGCACCTAGCATAGGTCTGGTTTGAGTGGGGGCCCGTGGTATCTAGCATAATAACAGTGATATAGCACCAAACTACATATCCATGTCATTGAGCAGGCTGAGGTGCGCTTGGGCTCTCGCCTAGCGAGCCACCAGACACTGCGAACTGTGAATGATGGTACCAGAACCTGAAGCTAAGGTTACAACGAGACTGTAGTGATTGGCCATGGTAAAGGGGTATGAAGTCTCAGAAGATGGCACTCTACGGGAAGTCGAACTCACCAAAGCTGGACTTGACTCAGCAAAGGTGGTCTGCGTCGTCGACGACGAAACCAAGAGTATCTACCTTTGGAAGGGAAGCCGAGCTGACATTAGACGGAAGTTCGTAGGTGCACGGGTGGCCACCAATCTTAGAACCGAATACGGGTTTCATTTCAAGGTCAGGCCCGTGGAAGAAGGAGAAGAGCCACCAACGTTCTTCACCGCACTCGATGGTACGACTGCTGCGGTACCTGTAATGAAACCGGGTGAAGCCGCACCTCCCCAAAAGCCTCCGACGCCGAAGGTGAAAGCCGAAACACGCAGGGTTGAACCTGAACCAGCGAGACCGCCTCCGGCACCTACTCCCCCACAATCTGCGAGACCGCTTACACCCACAACTGCACCCAAGGCCGGTGCGCCGCCGGCGAGCATAAGTGATGATGAGATTCGCGGTATGCTTGATGAACTTGAGAATCAGCCACCCCCTGAAGGATACAGCAGGGAGCTACTGATTGTTCACAATGAGCTCTACACGATTGCTCAGCATAGGCTAGTCGTTTTCGGTCAGGAGAAGGTGGAGAAGCGCTTTGAGAAGGTCAAAGATCCACCTGAAGGCACTTTCATGGCCGAGGGTTATGTTCCAAGAGTGATAGTCAAGGATCACAAGGTTCTTGGAATCGAACTGCTCAAAGGAACTCCAGACGCCATCTTGTCGCCCATCAAGGCGGAAATGAAGGAGCGTCTCAGCGATCTCATTAGCTTCTTCAGGTCCGAGATTGAGGGTGCGCCAGAGGAAGCCGAAGGAGAGGCGAAGCCTGCTGCGAAGAAAAAGCTTGTCGCCAAGTGAACGCTGAGTGCTTGACAATCTCCGACAAAGGTATTTTAACTGAGGCATTCATGAGAAGATTGTAAGCTGAGGGAAGAAGACATGTCCGGTCACCTGAATCCGCGTAAAGAGAAGGAACTGATTGAGCTACTGATGGGTCTTACCAACTATGCAGATTTGGATGCTATAGCGGTCGTGAGCAAGCAGGGGGTGAAGCTCGCTTACTTTGCGACTGAAGACTCGGATGTCGATCCTGACTTGATGGCCGCCGTCAGCGCGGCATTGTTGGCAACTGGAGAAATGGCAGCAAACAAGCTGGCGCTGGATGAGCTCTACGAGGTCGTTGTACGTGGAAAGCAGGGCTTCGTTGTACTCTCGCAAGCTGGAGACTTTCTCCTGATGGGGTCCGCCAAAGACCTCACATCCATGGGACTCGCCGTCACACAGATGAGGAAGTACGCAAAGGAAGTAGGTGAGCTACTGAAGAAGTAGGAATTCTTCGGTTCCTTAACGAGAGCAATGCTACAGTCCTTGTTCTTTCCGATAGTCAAATAAGTTCCCCGATTTCTCCGCGGCTGCGGCGCATCGTCTATGAAGATAGCAGTCACGCCCCGAGCGGCCAATTTGACTTATGCAATTCGCGATATTGTTGTAGCGGCGAAGAAGTACGAGAAGGAACGTGGACAGATTCCGCTATACCTCAACATTGGCGATCCTATTGCCTACGATTGGCATACTCCGGATTTTATGGTGGAAGCTCTGAGTAAGGCGGCCAAGGATGGCATTAACGGATATACCCCATCTGAGGGTCTCGAAGATCTCAGGAAGGCCGTCGCAGAGAAAGAGAAGAAGATTGGCGGCATTACAGTGGATTCAGCCAGGGTTCTGGCAACCAACGGCGTCTCCGAGGCAATCCAGTTCCTAGCAGGGGCATTGGTAAGCGAAGGTTCAGAGTTCTTGCTTCCGGGACCGTCTTATCCCCCGTATATAGCTTACACGGAATTCTTCGGAGGGAAACCAGTCACATATCGCACTATAGAGGAAGAGAATTGGGTTCCCGATCTGGATGATTTGCGTAAGAAAGTCAACAAGAAGACAACTGGGATTGTGGTCATCAATCCCAACAACCCAACAGGAGCTGTCTACGATCAAAAGACTCTAAATCAGATCGCATCGATCGCAGGCGAATACGGTCTCCCGCTCATATCGGACGAGACCTATGACCGACTGACCTTCGAGAAGAAGCACACGCCTATGGCCAAGGCGGCAGGTGATGTGCCTGTTATCGGCTTCAATGGGATTAGCAAAGTGTACTTGGCTCCCGGCTGGAGAGTGGGTTACGTCTACTTCCATGACCAGAAGGGAGAACTTGAACCAATACGTGACGCTATGCTGCGACAGGCCCGGGTCCGTATTTGTGCCAACTCGGCGGCTCAGGTCGCTGCTGCGGTTGCTTTGAGGAGCGATGGGAGTCATCTAAAGGAGGTGGTCCGGAGGATGAAAGAAAGAAGAGACCTGATCTGGAAACGGCTAAACTCCATCGAATCGATTTCCAGTTCGAAGCCGGACGCAGCGTTTTATATTCTACCTAAGGTGGACTTGAAAGGCAGATGGAAGAATGACACAGAATTTGTTCTAGATGTGCTCAACATGGCCGGTGTGGTCTTTGTGCCAGGCTCAGGATTCTGCGCCACATATGGAGCCTCACATTTCAGAAGCGTATTCCTTCCCCCGCCCGAGATGATTACAGAGGCAATGGACAGGCTAGAGCGATTCATGACCAAGCGATGAGACGCAAGCCCTCACTCAGCCTACCTCTGACAATCTGGCGTCCAGATACGAAGCCAGTTCGTTGATAATCGAACGTGCAACGACCTGGGCCAGTTCGACTCTTGCTAGGGCGACGCGTCGATCGGGAGTCTTCAGAGCCTCACTAGACAGGAGGGTCTCCAATTGGGCGCGTGCTTTCAGTGTCTTAGCTTTCGCCGTGTCCAAGGAAGTCCGCAATTTCGTTCTGGCGGCAGCATCGGTCGGACTAGCGGTTGCCCCTGCTGTGGGCATCTGATTGTATATGTTCTCGATGTCGCGTGATAGGTCCGACAGCTGGTCTCTTGCCGACGAGATTGTAGTCGCAAAACCGAGCTTGACTTTGCTGTCCTTGTCAAGTTCAGCTACCGCTGTTGATTCTTCACTCTTGAGCTTCCTTTCTTGTCCAGCGAGCACGGATTGGAGCGTCTGGCGCACAGCTTGCAGCTTCGATTTGGCAAAAGCATGCATCTCAGCCTGTCTGGATTTTTGCACCGCCTTGAGGAAGGCTTCATCACCTAGAAGGCCGTCTATTGTGTCAACAATGTCATTAGCCAGACTGATTCTTGCCTTGGCAATCTCCAGCCTCCTCTGTTCGATGTCAGACCTGGCCTTTTCCGCCGACGTACTGAGACCAGCCACGATTCTCTTCAAGGGCTCCTTCTCGAGTTCGGATTCATCAATGGAGGATCCGAGGAGACTTATGCGCCCACCAGTGACATCCAAGTCGTGAAGAAGCTTCTCACTCTCTTTGTAGTCTTTGAGAATCATTACAGCGGGACCTGCTTGTAGCGTGTACTCAGTACCTAGAATATCGGTGTAAGAGCCTCTAACCATGACTGAGAACTCTTTGACTCCCATGAGTTCTTCGGACGATCTAACAACTGCTGCCATTGAACCAGATTGACCAGCACCAAGTGAAGGAATGTGCTTCTTCTTGTCGCCCGATACGAAGGTGATTCCATCGTCAATGAACCATTCAGCACTAAGCTTCGAGGCCGCACCTTCTCCTCTGTTGTTGAAGACCACTCTCACAGGGAACTGCTCAGTGAAGGTCATGTCTACAGGTATCTCCAACTGTGTCAGGACTTTCGGTATCTTCAGCTTGCCACGCAGAATCTCCCTAGCCATGTCAAGACCCTTGTCCACATACTTCCCAAACTCCTGCGCCCCGGCATCCACAAGTGCCGGTTTCAACTCGGCTACTGCTGCAGTCTCTGCGCCTGAGAAACTCTCAATATCAATGCTCTTTATGGCGGCTTCAAGCATCTGTGGGATTTGGCTCAAACGAACGACGTCGGTCGTTGTCATCTTGGAAGCATTCTGTGCCGCAAAGGTCTTCGCTCTCTGAAACGCATCGGTTTCGCGTCCTATCATCAGGTAAATCATGCAAGCAGCTATGGCAAGGGCCGTGCCGTTCTTCGCGCCTGCTGGTTCTCCCCACATCAAGTGTTCATCAGCGGCTTTCAGAAGATCCGAGGAAGCTCCCTCGTATGCCTTAATGGCCTTATCAGAATCGGCCAGCTCAGAGTAGAGATCGCCCACCGCGCACATATTCAGTGCAGCACTCTTGAAGCTCTTCGACGACCTATAGCGTTCAGCGGCTTTTGCATACGTATCCGCCGCTTGACCGTATAGTTTCTGTGCACCGGCATAGTCCCCATTCTGCTCAGAAATCTCTGCAGCCTGAGCAAACTTTCTGCCCGCCTCCGTGAAGGACTGTCTCAGAGATTCCTTTGTGGCCTCCTCGATAATCCGTCTGACCTCATCTTTTGACATGGCTTCCTTCTCCTGCTGCACCAGCATGCTTAATGAATGAGCTTCTTTATTCCTC
>PRDJ01000016.1 GCA_003345555.1 Candidatus Thorarchaeota archaeon | reverse complement strand
TCTTGCTGTCTTCGGGGTCTATATTCTGTTCAAGAGAACCGTCCTGGGATACGAGATGAGGGCAGTCGGTTTCAACCGTGATGCAGCCGAGACCGCGGGTATCAACCCACGCAAGAACATGGCTTTGGCTCTCGGACTCAGTGGAGGGCTAGCAGGTCTTTCGGGAGCAGGAGAGATCTTGGGATATCACTATCGTTTTGTCGCGAATTGGTCTGCCGGGTACGGCTGGGACGGGATTACTGCTGCAGTTCTCGGACGGAATAATCCGTGGGGTTGTCTTCTTGCGGCAATCTTTCTGGGGGCTCTCCGAGCTGGAGGTAACAGCATGAGCATCATGGCTCAAGTTCCAGCGGAGATGATCGGCGTGGTCCAAGGGCTCATCGTTCTCTTCGTAGCTGCGCCCCGCCTCATCGATTGGCTTGCGAATAGTGGTGTAAGTTATGCCATATGGTTGAAGAAGAGTCCGAAAAACGCTATTCCTTGGCTTACAGCTGCGGGCTATGGTATCGTGGGGGCGTTCTATGCCATAGGTTATTCTGTCATCTCGATTTCCATCTTCCCGTTGTCGATGATGTTTCTTCTAACGTCAATCGCCGGTCTCCTTTCTTTTGCGATGACCTTCTCTAGATACCAAACTTCATTCGCTGGTCACTTCTTCTACGTAGGCTGCTGGCTCACGGCAGGGATTCTCGTGCTTGCGTACACGGGGTCGATGGCTTTGGCTCTGTCCTCGCTGGCCATGTGTGCAATTGGTGTAGTGGTTTGGCTTTTGGTAATCGCCCTCGCACCAAAGGGTGCTGGCATTAGGGGGTGTAGGCCGTGATGCGAAGGGCCATTCTTCTCCTCCTTGCCATCGTTGTCATCCTTGTCCTTGCCCTCCTTGTTGTCGCCCTCCGGAGCCCGCCTGTTATTCTTCTTCTCCTTGGCTGGCTCCTGTTGACAACCCTGCAGAATTCAACGCCGCTCGTGCTTACTGCCTTGGGCGGGATGTTCTCTGAGAGATCTGGTGTGGTCAACATTGGTCTTGAAGGTATAATGCTCATGGGCGCATTCTCAGCTGTAGCTACAAGCTGGTTCACCAATGACCCTTGGCTGGGGGTTCTTGCTGGAGTTCTCTCTGGTGGTCTGCTGGCGGGTGTGCACGCGATCGTTTGTGTAAGATTGAAAGGCAACCAGATTGTGAGTGGAACAGGAGTCATCCTCTTCGCATCCGGATTCACAACGCTGATGCTTTGGGTGATCTGGGGCACGAAGGGGACATCAGACTCGGTGGCCAGGGTGCCCGATCTTTACTTCCCGGGCCTAGAGCAAATCCCGATTATAGGGGGTATTGCTCGCCTATCGCCAATCGTCTATCTGATGTTTGTGATTGTGGTCGTATCATGGTACGTGCTATACCATACATCTTTTGGCCTCCGGCTGAGAGCCGCAGGTGAAGATCCCAGCACGCTCGACAGTGCAGGGGTAAGCGTTGACAAGATGCGTTTCGCTGGCGTAATCATCAGTGGATTGCTAGGAGGACTTGGCGGCGCCTACCTTTCAATAGGGTTCGAATCACAATTCGGAAAGCTCATGACTAACGGCAGAGGATTCATTGCTCTGGCCGCCCTCATATTCGGTAACTGGACTCCGTTGGGCTGCTTGATTGCTGGAGTTCTTTTCGGCTTTCTCACGGGCTTCCAATACCTTGTCCAAATCATGACAGGCATCGACCCCGGTTTCGCGTGGCTCGGGGACTATAGCTATTTCATACAGATGATTCCCTATGTCTTGGTAGTCGTAGCACTTGCGGGCATCAGGAGGTCTATACCGCCGAAAGCAGTCGGCACGGCGTATGAGAAGGAAGCAACTGCATAGACTCAGATGACGTTTCATGTGGAAATCGTTGACAAGAAAAGCGTAAATTGGACCGGCTTGGAGGTATGAATCTTGATGAATATCCACAACAGAACATCCTTCTTGCTCTGCTTCATTGGTGGCGTGCTACTAATCCTGTCGGCCGCGAGTGGCACAATAGTTGTTATTGATGAGATAATCGATGACATTGCCAAGCTGTTCGGGCCAGACTTCGTGGTGACAGCCGAAATCGTCATGGGCATCTTGGCAGTTCTGACCTTCCTTGGCGGCGTTGGAGTCATAGTTGGAGGATTCGTATTTACGACTGAGCGAGTCGACCTCGGAAGGAAGATTGTGCTGGTTTCTGTGGCCACAGGCGTTGTCGGACTTCTGATAAGCCTTGTACAGTCGCTGATGGCAGGGGATCCGATTCTGGATCTCACTTTTCAGATTGCACAGTCCTTGGGCTGGGTGGGTGCGATTCTTTCAGTTGAAGCGAGAATCGTGGCTGAGCAGAGACCGGTCGGACAGTCCGAGCCCGTGACTCAGAAGAGTGGCTAGGCACCTTAGGACATGTTCTCAGCTCATTGAGCCGAAAGTGATATGGCTCTAACCATGAGAATGCTTCTTTGGTGCAGCTCATCGCTGGTGACCCAAGCATCAAAACAGCCGTCCTTTGAAGACAAACCGTGTCTCATAGCTATGTCTTCGAGATGAGGTCCCGACATTGGAGACGAGGTGAGTCTGTATAGAAACCATATTCCAGAAGCCTGCTCTTTTATACGGCACGCCATGTCGATCCAAGTCGTCTGGGCCAGACTAACCCTGAACCGTCTGCCAATTCTCTGACTGATCTCAGCACCAGGACCGAACACGCCTCTCAGAACCGCCAACGTGTAGTTGACAGCCGGGATAGGCAGAAAAGCCCAACACCAGAATGCGTAGACGAATACCATTACGGAAAGGGCCAGCAAGAAGCCCACCGTATTGAACGAGTAGACGATCCTAAACCCTTGCACCCAGCCGGGCGGTAGGACTAGGGGCTCACTGGGGATGGCATAGATACCTGGGCTGTAGAAGAGATAGAACATGACAGAGAAGATGACAATCATAGCTGCAAGAGCGATTCTCCGTCTGTCCACATACAGAACTCGTGCTTGCTCTAAGCGTTGGTCCATTGCCCTTCCTCCAGTGCTTTCGAGTATATCCTCTTTGTCTCCTCGCCGTACTGCCTGCACAAATCGATAAGCAGCAATAGCAAGGGATGTTCGGCGTTAATCCTGATTGCATATAGCTTCGGTGTCAGCTGATCAATCAGTATCATTTTGCTTTCTTCCAGATGAACGAGCACTCCTCTGTAAAGACTCCTTGACCTTCCGCTGTAGCCGATGAGTCGACTCAGCTGAACTCCGCTCACGCTTCGCGGGTAGATATGAGCCAGCGCCATCAGAATCGCTCTCTTGGTGTCGTTGAGAGCAGACATCAAATGAAGCAGTTCATAAACGGAGCGTTGCGCGTCTTCCGAAGTCATGTTATTCGACCCACTATCATTGTGATTGTGTCGGGCAAAACACAATTCTAGCGTGTTTGTGCCATAGACCGTCTCGCTGCCGTGGCTGATATATTGTCCGAAGGTCCCGATGGTCTTATCTCTTGTCATTCAATCAATGTGCAGGTTCGAGGTGGGAGGAAAATCACACAACGGTTAATAGTGAATTGGCTCTCGTTGTCACAGACTGCGCAAGTCTCAGCAGGAGGTTCATGATATTAGCGCCTTTGGCTCGAAGTACTTCGGATGGTTAGCATGTACTGGTATCGCGCTACTTGGTAGCTGGTTCTTGTTACCCATGGGTTACGAGACGTTGATTGCTTGGTTGGGTCCACAGTTCGGCAACTATTTTCGTCCGACCATGGTAATGGTTAATGCACTACTTGTTAATCCCTTGAACAACCTAACGATGGTTGCTGTCTGGGCGATAGCCGGATTCCTAGGTGGAGTGATCGCCGGCAAGAAGGCCGGAGCTTTCGTGGTGGGCCTCGTAAGCTGGCTATCCTGCTTTGTCGTGTTGGCGTTCTGCGTCGTTCAGCTTTTCATGGGTGGTCTTGACCTTGGCTCGCTGCCTCCCGTACCCCCGGGGGAGTCGCTCGTTTATGTTCTCTCAGTTCCTTTGGTCCAGTCTGCAGTCGGTAGCTTGCTCGGTCTAATATCGGGCAGTGGTGGCACGCCTGACTTTGCGTCACTGATAGTGCCTGTGTTGGTGTGGTTCTTTGTACCACTAATCATCGTTACAGTCGCCGCAATCATTGGCGGAACCATTCGAAAGAAGGAGTGATAGAAGGATGAAGATTGCATGCAAGCACATTGCCACGATAGCTCTTGTCATCTTTCTGGTAGTAGTACCCGTGGCTGCCGTTAATAGCCCGGGCAGACAATATGCGCCTGCCCAGGAGTTCGACCCGGGCGAATTCCTACAGGTTCTCTTCACGGAGGGGGCAGAATTGGCTTTCAGCAGTATTGATCAAAATGGTGTTCCTACTGTTATCTATGGTCAGCTAGGAATTCCTTCTGCCCAGCTGCAGCTGAGTTCGGAGATGTATCAAGGATGCCTTGTGATGGCTCTCGCCGGCGTGCACGGGGAGCTCCTGAACTACCTTCTTGGACTTCTGGGCAACGTTTCCGGCTCATCGGGTTTGCTTTCATCTGAACGCTTTGTGCCAATGCAAGGCGGCAGCACTTTCGACCCCAATCAGTTGCTAGATATGCTTGGATCAGAATTCAATCTGATGATTAGTGCGTTCCTGAACCTTGACGCACAAGTTTCGGCCCAACGGATGTCCGCTATAGCTGCGCATCTGCAGTCAACATTCGGCTTCACGTTCTCGCCCTTGTTCCAGATTCGAATCGACCAGAGCATCATACCTGAGGGGATGAACTTGACACTGCCATTCAGTTCGCTCGATGTCTACATCTATCAGGTTACCAATGAATTCGGTCCACTTGTGAGTGCCGTCCTCGGTGTGATGGATCAAGATGGTTTTCTCAGTTCCTTCAACCAGACAATGTTCACCACGGCACGCGCATCCGGTGCTATCCTTGTGGCCATCCCTGATATTGCCGAACTCATGAACCTCGTCAACAACACAATGGGTGGTGCAGGTTTCGCGCTGTCCCAGCTACCTTCGCTCTCGGGTCCGATTGCAGTCGCAGGAGTGGGCTATATTGGAGATCAGGTCTTATCGGCAACCAGCACTGGTCTGAGCATCGGCTCTCTCTTCGGAGCACCTTCCTTCGATCCACTTGTAGAGGGCATGTCTGTGGTGGTCGTCAACATGCCCAACGACGTGCCTATCTCGTCATACACGCCCGTACACGTCAATTGGTCATTCTATGATAACATATCGAATATTGTGGTCTGGAATGCTACTGCCTTCGGTTTTCAAATGGCCTATAATCTCTGGTTCGCAGGCAACGAGTTCCCGCCTTTGATTTCGATTGAGAGATCATTCTCTCCGACAACAACTGGCGTCGGTGGGCAGACTCAGGTAACGGTGACAGTGACCAACGAGGGTACGTCCCCGATAACCAGTCTGAATTTGACCGACAGAGGATTCTTGGACTACTACAAGACCTTGAACGTGACCGGCACCACAAGCATCGCCGTTCTCTCACTTGCTCCTAGTGAGAGCACATCCATTACGTACACGGTAACCTTCAGAAACGAAGGCACATATACCTTTCCGGGAGCAGTACTGCATTACACGTACAACAGCACAGATTTCACAAAGTCCTCGCCAAAGGACGGTTTCACAGTGACCTCGAGTTTTGGGTCCGTCCTCTTCCAGATGATTTCTGATGGCATGCCATTCTCTGGACTCGTAGTTGGACTCATTGCGCTCGGAGGCATATGGCAGGTTTACGGCCTAGTAAGGAAACGTCCTAGCGCTGGGACATTCCAGGTCTAAGCTTTGCGGGCTGCTCCCGTGCGACCGGGAGCGGCCACAGATTCCTTTTGCTTCCTATATGACATGGTTAATCTCTGCAAAAACAATGGGTACGGTTGAGGAAAAATGTCTCTTAGAAAGGATCTCAGTGGATTCTTGAAACTGCCTGAGTCCTTTTTCCATATCCCTGCGCCGGCAGAAGGAGAACCGGATGTAGGAGTATTGGGGGTACCGTACGACCTGACTTCCAGCTATATGCCCGGATGTCGCTTTGCTCCTGATGCTATAAGGCGAGCAACGACAGGCGAAAGGTCCCATAGCACTCCACTTACTATTGGGTCTTCTCCGAGCCCTGAGCAGAGGTTCCTTTCGGAGGTTCTCACGCTCGAGGACATAGGTGACCTTGAGGTTACTAACAGATTGCCAGACGCGGCAATGTATGACATTTCGGACGCCGCTCAGAAGCTCGCCCGGCGTCGAAGCTTCTTGCTCTTCCTAGGTGGTGACCACTTCATAACGTATCCCTTGCTGAAAGGTTTGAAGCGGGGCCGCCAAGGAAAATACGGTGTCGTCTGGCTGGACGCCCATGCAGACTTCTATCCGGATTACGGAGGATATCAGCTTTCCCACGCAACTTCACTGAGAAGATGTGTAGATGCTGGCCTTGTACGGGTCGAGGATGTGCTTGCATATGACGTGAGGTCTGCCCTCAGCGAACAGAGAATGGAACTCTCTGGGACCAACATAATCCAGTACCATACGACGGAGTCTTTTCAGAAGGCAGCGCAGAAGATTGCAGACAGGACCGAAG
>PRDJ01000015.1 GCA_003345555.1 Candidatus Thorarchaeota archaeon | reverse complement strand
AGAACCTACTTCTTTCCTCGTCTCTTGGGCCTGAGGTCATCTCCATGGCATTTTCTGCATTTCTTGGCTCCCAAGGGATTTGACGCACCACAATAGCGGCAGATGGACTTGTACAGCAAGTAGTGCTGAGCAAGTCTGCGTTTCTCGATGTCAGCAATAGGCATGTGTGTGACCTCATGCACAACAGACGGACTGTCTCCAGTGAGCCCGCTCAGCCTTCCCAGCCTAGATGTGTTTTAAAACTTGTGTTCATTCCACATTGATTGACGCCAACAGCTGGATGTCCTCACATGAGCTTCTTCAGGAGCTGAGGCACCTCACTGGGTCTTTTCGCAACAGCGACTCCGGCATCCTCAAGGGCCCTAATCTTCGCCTCTGCTGTGCCGGTACTACCGCTGATGATAGCTCCCGCATGTCCCATTCTCTTGCCGGCAGGGGCTGTTCTTCCAGCAATGAATGCGACGACCGGCAGATCGAAGCCTTCTTTGATGTATGCAGCCGCTCTCTCTTCTGCATCTCCTCCTATTTCTCCCACGAGAACGATTGCCTTTGTTTCCTTGTCCTTCCTGAAGAGCTTCAATCCTTCTGTCGGTGTCAGGCCGACACATGGGTCTCCACCCAATCCGATTGCAGTCGAAATCCCGATGCCAGCCAGAGTCATCCCAGCGGCAATCTCGTATGTTAGTGTACCACTGCGTGACATAAGGCCGACGTTGCCTGGCGCAAACACGTGCCCCGGCATGATGCCAACCTTCTGTTTCGCTTTCGGAGTGATTATGCCCGGAGTATTAGGCCCGATTATGGTGATTCCCCGTTCGAAAGCTACGTGGATGACACGAATCTCATCCTTGACAGGGAGATGCTCAGTGATTACTACTACGGGGTTCAAGCCTTGGGAAATGGCTTCCAGGGCCGCGTCTGCAGCGAAAGCGGCAGGCACGAATATTATGGACGCAGTTGCATCTTGTGCCTTCTTGGCTTCCTTAACGGTATCATAGACAGGTATACCCTTGATGTCTGTGCCGCCCTTGCCCGGGCTCGTGCCTGCAACAACTTTCGTGCCATAGTCGAGCATCGCAGTCGCATGGAAAGTGCCCTGCGTACCCGTGATTCCTTGCACGATGACTCTCGTTTTCTTATCAACGAGCACTGCCATTTACGCGACCTCCTTGGTTAGTTGCACTACGCGCTCAGCAGCTTCTTCCATGGTCTTGAGAAAGGGAATCCCGGCACTGCTGAGTATCTCTTGGCCCTGTTTTTCGTTGGTGCCAACCATCCGTATGACCATCGGAATACTGACTCCCCTCTCTTGGCGAGCTGCGACCACACCCTTTGCAACCTCGTCGCACCTTGTTATGCCCCCCATGATATTGACAAGAATAGCTCTCACGTTTGGATACATCAGAGCTATCTCGATACCTTTCTTGACCCTTTCCGCGTCAGCTCCGCCGCCTAGGTCTAGGAATGTGCTTGCATTTCCACCATGAAGTGCCACCGCATCAAGTGTTGCCATGGTCAGACCTGCTCCATTGCAGATACATGCAATGTTGCCATCAAGTTCCACGTATGCCATATCATGCTCGGCCGCGAGCCTCTCTCTTTCGTTTTGCTCAGCTGGTTTGCGCTTTATTCCGTCTATTAGCTTCTTGTGTCTGTAAAGTGCGCTGTCATCAATATTGAGGCGCGCATCTGCAGCTAGGAGCCGTCCGTCCTTAGTGAGGATTAGTGGATTTATCTCAGTGAGTTCAGCATCGTAGGCATCTGCTACGTTCCACAATCCTAGTATGAATCCCGCCACAGAACGGACCATCTTGCTGGGAAAGCCCATCGCTACAGCCATTTCCTGTGCTTCGTATGATTGGAATCCCAGCATAGGATCAACGTACATCTTCACTATCTTCTCGGGGCTCTTTACCGCGAGTTCTTCTATTGACATCCCCCCGGCGGCACTCCCTATTACGACATACTTGCGTTCGTTTCGGTCGACAGTGATTCCAATATAGATCTCTTGCTGAATGTCCAGCTTTTCTTCGACAAGGACTGCCTCCACAGGCAGGTCGCTGATTCTCATCCCAAGTATGTCTCTTGCAGCCGCTTCTGCTTGGTCCGGAGTATCAGCGAACTTGATTCCTCCTGCCTTTCCTCTCTTTCCAGCCAAGACCTGTGCCTTGACAGCAACCGGCTTTCCAATCTCGGTCGCCCGTTTTCTCGCTTCTTCAGGAGTCTTGGCCGCGTATCCTGCTGGTGTCGTTATATTGAACGAGCGGAAGATCTCCTTTGCCTCCATTTCGTAGAGCTTCATGGATTCCACCACCTTCTGACGGGAAGGAGCACTGGTGTTCTTGGAGAGGGGGCGGATTCTCCGGAGTAAAAAAACTTAGCTGATTTCTGTCAGCATTGATGATAGATGCTTCTGTAGTTCGAAGCTTTCCTTGTTGAGTCCTCGCCGTGTATCGCTCGTGGTGAGTCTCAACACAATCGAGTTAACATAGTGAAGTTCTTCAAAGACGTTCTCGACGATTCCCGGCATATCTGTCTCGCATTTGATTGCATGTTCAATATCCTTTGATGGAATCGAGTCATAACATCGTTTTACTAAATCCTCGGGCAGTCCTGTCCTCGCTGCTGTCACACTGGGGAGGAGGTCCCTGAGTCTGCTCGATTTCTTCGAGAGAGATCTCATGACTTTCTCGGCATCTCGAACTGGAACCCCGAGAGCCGCCAGACCCTCACCAAGGCTTGTGCACTTCAGGCCCTTTGCATCTCTTGCTACCAGACCCTCTCGTTCCATCTTATCAACTATGCTAAGCCCACGGAGGGCCTGACCTATGATTGGCCTCGCGTATGGCTTGGTTTCATCATCTCTGAGAGCGAACGTGCAGAACTTGGCCAAATGCTTGCATAGTCTATGGTCCCTAATCCCTTGGTACTTCCAAGACTCACAGGAGCAAGACACTCCTTCGTCTGATTTCAGGGTCACATAGTGCCACATTTCCCTAGTGCCGCTATGTATGAGCCCTTCTATCTTTGTAGGTGTCATGGATACGACCCTGACACTCGAATCAGGTATTTCGTCAGCACGCTTAAAAGTCGACTTCGTGGCGCGGAGTGCGACAAGATCCTCGATGGATGAATCGCCGACGAGTGTTCCTGTGTCCCGGGCTATTCCTTTGGCCCGGTTCTTAGCAGCCCAATATGTTCGGCTTATGATTTCAAGAGGGTCCTCCGTTGTATTCCTTTCTGCACAGAGCTGCCTGATTACGAGATCCTGTATGTTCTCTGGATTGTCCATTGAGCTGTCGACTTCTCCAAGTCGCGGTCGTATGTCTCCCTCCGAATCCGTTACGAAGTACTTGCTTAGTACCATTTTCCTTTCGGATTCGTTTTCAACCACTACAATCGCAAATGCCTCGTTATCTTTTCCCGGTCTGCCTCCTGATTGCATCACATCATTGAACTGCCACTCTGAGAACATAGTCGGGTTCTCTTCTCCAACGATATCCATGCTAAGGTCGCGCATGAAGATACCAATGAGGAAGATGACCGTTGCTCTCAGCCCGCTGGCAATGGCAAACCTCGTAGGCATGACGACTACTGGAAGCACATCCTCGTTCCAGGATGCCGAAATCGCTCGCCTGTGGACTCTCGACACTCCTTCATGCAAAAATGCAACGCCTTTCGGGATTATGGCTGCTAGTCTACGAGTCATCTCACAACCAGAATATCTCTCCAAGACTAGTCTCGCGAGCTGGTTCAAGTCATCACGCTGAGCTGGCGTCAGCTTGAGGTCGAGGAATGAGGAAGTGCTCTCGTCCTGTGGACTCGCTAGCTGAGACGCAAGTTCTTGGCATGTGCCTATGGTTGAACAGAGTATCATCGTCTGGCCGCGACGATAGTGAATGAACTCAGTCAGATCCGCTAGGGATTCCTTCACGCTGCTGAATGCCTTCACGCTGAAGATACGTTTCACTTCTGGCTTTGTATCTTCTACTATATCCGAATGAAGCCAGACGCTCAAATCCTTCAAATCCGCAACCGGAGGCAGCACCCCTATGTATTGCACGACTTGATTGTGGCTCATTGTATTCACGAGTGCGGCCTCGAGCACAGCACCGGTTTCCGGCAGGCCGATGAGGTCTAGACGCTCGATTAGTACGAGCTGCACATCCTTCAGTATCTCGGTGTGGGTATTCAATGCGATATTCATCGACCCATAGGTACCAACGATAACCCGTCCCTTTGTCCAGTCATGTCCGATCGCAGTACGCCTGCGTATAACTTCCGATGCTTCGATACCAAGTTGCCTACACTTCTGGTTTAGCAGAGAGAACCTTCTCTCAGCTTGGTTGGGGTTTGGACACAAAACCAAGGCCTTTGCCCTATAGTCTGCGAGGAGTCTATTGAGCAGGCCTATCTCGGCGATTTGGTAGGCTTCATCATAATCATAGGACACAAGGAGCTGACTAGTGCCTCTGAGAATACCACCATTTAGGGCCGCGGTTTGAAAAGCCGATAGAGAAGCAAGACCTTGCTTTCGCAGAACTTCCAACAAGAGCGGAGATACCCGCTCAAGTTCCAGTTCCCTCAGCGTACTCAACCACTGTCAGCCCCTTGCGGCCGATTGCGCATCAGGGACCTGAGGTTATCATATGCTATTATGTTTTTGGAGCCGAGGGCAGTTGCAGCGATTCCTTGCTCAAGGAGGCACGCTGGTACGAATCTCGTATGCTGCTGATCATTTACATGAGGGTGGGAAAGGTTTAATGTCCTCTCTGTTCCTGCAGTGCGCTTAGTGGTCTGTATGGAAATCTCAGGGTCAATGAAATGCAGTGAACTGAAAAAGAAAGATGTTGTAGATTCAACAGGTCGCAAGATCGGCCACATAGGCGACTTGACATTCACATTTGACAAGTCCCTCAAGTTATCACAATTCGTCCTCGCTGGCCCTTCATGGGAAGAGTTCCTTGAATCAGTGAAGATACGACCTGACCGTGACCCTGTCTTCACTGCTAGTCTCATCAAGAAAATGGGCGACAAAGTGTATCTGGACACAACTGCAAACAGCCTAAAGACGACTTTGGACAAAGGCTCTATCAAGAACAATGAGATTCGCCTATCCAAGATTCAGAAGCTGGAAATCGTTGACAAGGACGGAGCAAAGGTAGGTCACACTGTGGATATTCATTTTGACATGGATGGTTCTGCTTCATTGATTGTGGGCGGTAGTTTCATCGAAGAGCACCTAGAGTCAGCAGGCATTAAGAGGGATATCGACGTAATCGTGCCCGCCACTACCATTGCATCGATAGGCGACAAGGTGACTTTGCTGGTCTCAAAAGAGGTTCTTGGCAAGACCGTCAGTGATGCCCTGAAGAGGAAAGAGCCGGAAGTCAAGAAGGCGAAGGAAGCGAAGGAACTTAAGCGGGACTTGGCGAAGACTCGGCTGTTCTCGCAACGACCCTCCTAGATCAGCGATTCCGGGTGTCTCAAGCCACTTCGGACGGTACGATTTAGGTGAATGCTTCGCAAGTCGCCAATCGTTGGAGGTAGGACATTCCGCAAGTCATATTGAGAAACCACATAGCGATAACACATAGGTAGAATAATCAAGACCGTCAACCTTCGCGAAACCCAACCATAAGAGGCTTCCACTACTCGCCCCTTGATAGATGAGGTATGGAATCAATGGCATTCGTAGCAACCAGAGACTCAGTTTTCGACATAATACTGAAAGATGGCTTTGAAATAAAGCCCGGGTCGACATTCGTCTGCGGCTTTCATGGGCTTGGTGAAGTGGGTTTCCTAAGCACAGCCCACCTAACTCGGACCCTCAACGCCGAACGAGTGGGCTTCATCAAGAGCGACATGCTACCACTGTTTGTATCCATGGAAAACGAGCGACTGATTCTGCCATTCGAGATATACTATTACAAAGAAGGTGACATGATTTTCCTAGTTCCGCGGTTTCAGCCTCATCAATCTGAGCAGTGGTCATGGATAGACCATCTGGCAAAGTGGATCGTAGAGTGCAGGTTCTCTGAAGTGCTTCTCCTTGGCGGCTTGGATTCGAGCTTCAAAGAAGAAGACGATGATATGCGTTGCGTGCCGACGACTGCATACAAAGAGAATCTCAGCAAGTGGTCTGTGCCATTGCTTGAAGAGGGTCTGTTTGTCGCTGGTCCCTTGGCACTTCTTCTTGCCGAACTTGAGATGCGTGATATACCGGCAATTGGTCTTCTGACATATGCCACACGTGGTCGTCCTGATCCTAGGTCTGCAGCTGTGATGCTGGAGAAGATAAACCAGGTATATGGCATCAAAGCAGACGTAGATCAGCTGCTTGAAGAGAGCAAAGAGATCGAACGACTGGAAAAGATGCGGAAGAGCATCGAGTCTGACGATAGATCATCTGACATGTTTGTCTAGCTGAAACGACGAAGGTACCAGCCAATATCCATCTGATTCTTCGCCACAAGCTCGTGCGGAGACAGAGCGTGAAGCTTCCCCGAATCCACCGAGAGTTCTGCCAGTCCCAAGCAGTCTCCATCCATATTCAAAACAAGGACCTGCTGCCCCCTCTGCAGGCCCGGTTCAATCTTCATTACAGACTCCTTGAGAATACTCCTGCCGTAGGTAAAAGCTTCTGCCGCATGTCGGGAAATCAGGATTTGTCTGTCGGTCAGTGAAACCATGCGGTGCAATAGCGAAAGCGCCAACCTGAACTCGCCCCGGACTGTGTCCCCGAACCATGT
>PRDJ01000014.1 GCA_003345555.1 Candidatus Thorarchaeota archaeon | reverse complement strand
CGTGCATCTGTGGGCAAGTAGGTAGTTGATAATGTGCTGCACTGGCTAACCGAGACAAGCCCTGATGTTCGACAGATGATTCTGGTGCGTACAATCGAGGACCTGCTAGAAGATAGCCAGTCGCGAACCGCGGCGTTGGCTGCTCTCGCGAGAGTGTCCTCAGAAGAGAATGTGAAGACCGTAATGGAGTGGGTGAAGAGAGGCGTGATGACGACGAATCAAGCAGTCTATGTGCTCCTTTACCCGGAGTCTTCATCTGCGTTGAAGTGATGCGTTAATCATGCTCTGAATTCTCAGTGATACGCCTTGCATCACCGATGGACGGGGATCAATTGCCCGCCCGAACCTAGCAATCGTGAAGCTGTCAGTCACTCTATCTATGGATGGAAAGGTTTTATATCTCAACCTTCAGCCTCGTCTTGTTCATCATAAGCCTGAGGTGGGTCCTTGAGTTCATCCAAGAAGATTCGTGTACTCGTAGCAAAACCCGGTCTTGATGGTCACGATCGTGGAGCAAAGGTTGTGGCAAGAGCGCTCCGCGATGCGGGCATGGAGGTAATCTACACTGGACTCCGACAGACCCCCGAGATGATTGCTGAGGCAGCCATTCAAGAAGCAGTCCATGTAGTCGGGTTAAGCATTCTCAGCGGTGCCCATAATGCTCTCTTGCCGAAGGTAACCGAGCTGCTTCGGAAGGAAGGTGCAGATGATGTCCTAGTCATTGCGGGCGGCATCATCCCAGAAGATGACGTACCTGGACTGAAAGCTGCTGGCATAGCCGAGGTGTTCGGTCCGGGCACACCTCTGTCCGATATTGTGGACTATATCAAGGCTCATGTCAAGCTTTAGAATTTAATCGTGAGGACAGCCGCGTTGGCAGCCACAGAGTTGGTAGAGGGTGTGCTTCAAGGTGACAGGAGGTCTCTTGCACGGCTGATATCATTGATAGAGAACGAGGATCCTTCAGTCGGATATGCATTGAGCCAGCTCTACAGACACACCGGAAGAGCTCATATTGTGGGGGTCACTGGTCCCCCCGGTTCTGGCAAGAGTACTCTAGTTGACCGCCTCACTACAGAATACCGTAGACGCAATAAGACGGTGGGTATTGTATGCGTTGACCCATCGAGTCCTTTCACCGGCGGAGCCCTGCTCGGCGATCGAATCAGGATGCAAGGTCATGCTCTCGACAAGGATGTATTCGTTAGGAGCATGGGCACAAGAGGTCACCTCGGAGGGCTTGCAAGGGCGACTTCAGACACGGTTCGGGCCATGGATGCCTTTGGAAAAGACATTGTCGTTGTCGAGACTGTGGGCGCCGGACAGTCGGAAGTTGAAGTGATTGATCTCGCTCACACGATACTCGTCATCGACGTCCCTGCGGCAGGAGATGACATCCAAGCTATTAAGGCTGGCATCATGGAAATTGCTGACATCTTTGTCGTGAACAAGTCTGATCTGCCGGGGGCTGACAAGAAGGCGGCCGAAATCAATGCGATGCTCGATACTGATCCTAGAGAGCGTGCTTGGCGTCCACCTGTAATGATGACTAATGCGCGAGGCGGGGAGGGAATTGCGGCGCTCGTTGACAAGATTGTTGAGCATCGGAAGTATCTGGAGGACAGCGGTTTGCTCGCCCAGAAGGGTCTCCAAAGGAGTCGTGACGAGCTGAGAACGATTATGAGCTACAAGCTGACTCGAGAACTGATGGAAAAACTCGAAGGCAGACCAGAGTACGAGCAGGCATTGAGGAAGATAGCTGAGCGGGACGACGACCCGTACTCCGTCGCCGAGCGGCTGATTGCCGAGTTCTTGGTTGACTATGGTAGGTCGGTGAAAGAGAATGGCGAGAGAAAAAGACGTTGAGGCAGGACTCAAAGAGTGGGAAGAAAAGACCGTTTCCAAGACAATAGCCAAGTACCCTGAACGCTCAGAGAAATTCGAGACCATATCGGGTGTCGGTGTTAACAGACTGTACACGCCTCTTGACACAAAAGACATGGACTACCGTGAGTCTCTCGGCTTCCCGGGAGACTATCCTTTCACACGCGGTGTGCAGCCTACTATGTACCGAGGCCGGCTATGGACGATGCGACAGTACAGCGGGTTTGGGACTGCCCGTGAGACCAACCGGCGTTTTCGTTTCCTGCTTGACCAAGGCCAGACTGGTCTTTCGGTGGCTTTTGATTTGCCAACTCAAATCGGGTATGATTCAGACCACCCCATGGCTCGAGGCGAGGTTGGCAAGGTCGGTGTCGCTGTAGACTCGCTTGCGGACATGGAGCTTCTGTTTGACTCGATACCACTTGAAAAAGTGAGTACATCGATGACCATCAATGCTCCTGCGGCAGTGCTTCTTGCCATGTATATAGCAGTTGGTGAGAAGCAAGGGGTTCCGATGGCGAAGCTTCGGGGGACGGTCCAGAATGATATCTTGAAAGAGTACATTGCTAGAGGAACTTACATATTCCCTCCAAAGCCCTCCATGCGGCTCATCACTGACACCTTCAGGTTTTGTTCCGACAACATGCCGCAATGGAACACCATTTCAATTTCGGGTTACCATATCCGAGAAGCAGGGTCAACCGCCGCCCAAGAAGTGGCCTTCACTTTGGCAAATGGTATCGCCTACGTTGAAGCGGCAGTGAATGCTCATCTAGACATTGACTCGTTTGCGTCTCGCCTATCGTTCTTCTTTGGGTCCCACAGTGATTTCTTCGAGGAAGTGGCCAAGTTCAGAGCAGCGCGTCGACTCTGGGCACATATCATGAGAGACCGGTTCAAGGCACACGACCCCGAATCTTGGAAGATGCGATTTCACACCCAGACCGCGGGGTGTACACTGACTGCACAACAGCCCGACAACAACGTTGTCCGTGTAACCCTTCAAGCTCTCCAAGCGGTCCTAGGAGGGACTCAGTCTTTGCACACGAATTCACGGGATGAAGCGCTATCGCTTCCAACCGAGCAGTCAGTCCAGATTGCACTTCGAACTCAACAGATTATTGCCTATGAGACCGGGGTTGCAGATACAATTGATCCACTCGCAGGCTCCTACTATATTGAAAGCTTGACCGATGAGATCGAGCGAAAGGCTCGTGAATACATCAACAAGATAGATGGCATGGGCGGGGCAGTCACGGCAATCGAGGCTGGATATCCGCAGAGGGAGATTCATGATAGCGCCTTCGAATTCCAGAGAAAGGTTGATGCTCAGAAAAGGGTCGTCATTGGCGTCAACATGTTTGCTGAAAAGGGAAGACAGAAGCTTGAGTATCTGAAGGTTAATCCAGAGGTAGAGAAGGAGCAAGCTGCCGTCGTAAAGAGATTGAGGGAGAAGCGAAGCCCCGGACCTTGGAGGGATTCCATGAAAGGTCTCAAGACAGCAGCGCAGAGCAACACCAACCTCATGCCTGCTATTATCACAGCAGTCAAGGCTCAGGCGACAGTTGGCGAGATATGCGATGTGTTCAGGCAGCTCTGGGGCGAGTACAAGGCCCCTGACATAATGTAAGAGGTGCTAGACTATGATACAGAAGAAGATAGACCACGTCGGGATTGCAGTGACAAGCATCAAGGATGCGCTTCCTTACTACAAAGACGTCCTCGGACTTGAATACACGGGCACTGAGGAAGTCGCGGAACAAAGAGTTCGAGTCGCCTTTCTCAAGATTGGTGAGAGCCGGTTTGAGCTCTTGGAGCCCACGTCACCTGACAGTCCCATCGCGAAATTCCTTGAGACACGCGGTTCTGGAATTCACCATATCGGAGTGAAGGTGTCTGACATCCAAACATCTCTTTCAGACCACAAGAAGGCGGGGTCCAAGCTGATTGACAACGAGCCCCGGGTGGGCGCGCACAAGATGAAAATCGCGTTCGTCCATCCCAAGAGCACGTCTGGGGTCCTTCTGGAGCTGTGTCAGGAATCGTAGTTCGCAGAAATGGCCGGATATTGTCGTCCTGATTGACGACTATGAGCCAGAGATTTCTTAGCGCATCTGAAATGATTTGGCGGTATCTTCGACAGCTTGAGCTGCTTTAATCATGTCTTCTCGACTCACCATTCTATGAGTCACGAATCGTATGCGCGATCCGTACTCTCCATAGACAAGTACTCCTCGCTTCTTGAGCTCGTCCGCGAACTTCTCGGCATCAATGCCCAACTTGTCCAATCGAATGAACAGGATATTGGTTTCAGGTGGGCTCTCAACGACAATCCGCGGAATCTTGGACAGTTTCTCATGGAGCAGTCGAGCATTCGCATGGTCCTCCTTCAGGCGAGAGACCATCTTCTCCAGCGCGATGATGCCCGGTGCTGCGATTATGCCTGCCTGCCTCATCCCTCCACCCATCTTCTTCCTAGTTCTGTGCGCCTCATGGATGAACTCTTCCGAACCTGCAACCAGCGAACCCACTGGTGCAGAGAGTCCCTTGCTAAGAGAGATCATAACGCTGTCCACGTCTTTCACCAAGTCCTTTGCCGGAATATCGAGCGCAACTGCTGCATTGAAGAGGCGTGCACCATCGCAATGGACCTTGAGACCGTGTTCATGAGCCATCCTTGCCAGCGCGCTCACCTGCTCAGGTCTGATTACGGTTCCTCCAGCATAATTGTGGGTATTCTCAACAACGACCATTGAGGTCCGAGCGTAATGAGGGTCATCTGGCTTGATTGCATCACGAAGAGTTTCGGGAGTTATGTATCCCTTTACGCCTTTGACGGGCATTGGGTAGAGACCGCCGAAAGATGCCATAGCTCCTCCTTCGAAAACGAATGAATGAGACAATTCCTCCACAACGACTTCCTCTCCTCTCTTGGTTTGAGCGAACAACGAAACGAGGTTGCCCTGAGTGCCAGAAGTTACGAGTAATGCTGCCTCCTTGCCGAGAATCTTGGCAGCCTTCTCCTGAAGCTCATTTACAACCTGATCCTCGCCCGAAACATCATCGCCAAATCGGCCTGCCTTGTGGGCCGCCACGATGGCATCAATCATTTCGTCAGTTGGCAGTGTGACCGTGTCGCTGCGAAGGTCGATGGTCTTCATGGGCCCGGTGGTGATTGGCTTGCCGATTTAGCCTTGTGGTATTGGCTCGATGGGCAATGCATAAAGGCGGTGCACGTTCCGGCCGGTGCAAGCGTCCCTGTCAATGCAGAGGAGACACTGTTGACCGATAAGACCAAGCTTGGTTACATGGATAAGCTCCGTCTGTTCAGAAGGGACGCCAAGCTTTACATAGCCTCGGTCACGGCGAGCTCTTTCTCGAATGGAATGAGCAGCGTCATCTTCAATCTCTACTTGCTCGAAGCAGGATACCTAGAGGACTTCATTGGCTACTTTCTTTCAATATCCCTGTTCGCAACAGCCTTCGTCGCCTTTCCAGCAGGAATGGTGACTGACAGGACCAGCCGAAAGAGCATCATCCTCATATCTAACATGATGTCGTTCATTGCAGTCGGAGTACAGTACAGCACCCTGATGCCAGTCGGTCTTGTGACTTCTCAGATTCTCTTGGGCACGTCTAGTGCTTTCGCTCAGGTGGCCATATATCCTTACGTGACTGACGTCTCCACCGAAGTCGAGAGAACTCACCTATTCGGATTCAGCAGTGGAATGGCCCAGTTGGCTGTGCTCTTTGGCAACCTTA
>PRDJ01000013.1 GCA_003345555.1 Candidatus Thorarchaeota archaeon | reverse complement strand
ATCCACCATTTCCAGTAATTACTTCCCACCCAGTTGCGATTCTCTTCTGGCCATCTATGATATACAGACCGCCACGCATGTGTGCCATTGAACTCCCAGCCCTTTCCCCTCACTAAGCTAAGATAACCCGATCCATTTGCACATGGATGGTACGCCACTTCCGCGAGGAAGTTGCAAGCGTCGTTAAGTACAAGCGTGCCGCCCAAAGCAACGAACTTCTTGTAGTCTGCATATTCTCTCGCAGTCACATATTCAACAAAGCCACACACTACAACATCATAGACTGGACTTCCATCATCCGAGAACAATGCCCCCATATCAACGTCTCTTTCATCAATGATTGTGTATGTGTTTCCTTCGAGCAGTTGTGGCATAATATCTGCAGTCGCATTCAGGAATCGGCTAATCCCCCCACTACAAAACCAGCCCGGCCGAATCGTTACATTCAGGAACTGCAAATCTGCTGTGATATAGGTCTGGTTGTCGTTTTCATGAAGACGAAAGAACGTATAGAAACTGCCTGCAAAGGCAGTGTTGCTGAAAGTTGGCATGATGAAAGCAATTCTCGGTTGATTTGATTCAACAATGTAACCATCACTAGCAACAGCAGTAGGCACGACCAGGAGCATTATCAAAACGAGCATTTCTTTCATTTCAAGTCCCCTCGTCAACATACCATTCTTCGCATCACTAACCTGCAATCATCTTAGATATGTTTCCACCGCTACTTCGCTTCTCGACCCTCAAACATGTGCTTCATCTTCTGCTGGTAGATCCGGAAGGCCGCACGCCCGGCTTCGGTGAGATGGATGACGGTTAGCGGCTTGCGTTCGACGAATTTCTTCTCGATTTGGATATATCCCGCAGTTGGGCAGGAAGAGGAAATGGTAGCGGGCGTTCTATTTAGACGACCGGCCTTAGACCCTCTTCCTGAGGGATATTGCCCCCGAAGGGCATGTGCTGGTACAAACCCCACATCCGAAGCACCTAGTTTCGTCATAGACTAGCGAACCATCCTGCAGCTGACGAGCCCCGAACTGACACCGGTCAATGCAGATGCCGCAGTCTGTGCACAGTTCTTGGCTGTTAACCGATACATAGTCGGACTTCACTACGGCATCGTGCATTCCGAACCTTGCCATTGCTGCAAGATTATGACAGCAGCATGCACAGCAGCTGCAGATCACACTGAGCTCGTTGCGGTTCTTGACTGTGTAGGTCACGTGGACCAGTCCCGCCTCATTAGTTAGCTTCAGAACATCAAGTGCCTCATGTAGGCTGATTTCCCTTGCAGTACCTTTCCTGATGCCGTCTCGAGCTGCTCGATTCACGCTTATACAGACATCAATTGGTCTGTCACATTTCTTGAGGCGTTCACGACATCCACATCTACTTACGGCGATGATACTTGCACCCTTTAGTACGCTCTCCGCGCCGTCCATGTTCAGAATACGATTATTCCCAACAATAGATATGCCAACTGGAATTGTAACAGCGGTGTACTTATTGACGATTCGCTTTAGCTCTTTCTGAGTCCATTCACCTGACATGTAATGTCGAACTGATTATGCTGCTTGACGCGTATATCCTTTCTTTTTCAAGTACGATTTAGAGGGCGTATGCGGTGTGAACGAGATACCCAAGATGCAATTTTCCGAAATAGACCCAAGTGAATGTGCTCGTGAGATTACACATAAATGGCGAATGTAGTAAACAATGAACGCCGGCTGGACAGAACATGGAACCGATTCTCACGAGATGCGGCTATCGTTGTGATCTTTGTCTTGCTTATGCTCCCAACATCGAGAGGAATCCCTCTAACCAGCAGGTCCTAAGCGATGGATGGTTCAAGTACTTCGGCTTTCGGTTGCCGCCCTCAGAGATACGCTGTGATGGATGCATGTCTCAAAATCCCTACCTAATCGATAAGAGCTGCCCGGTGAGGCCTTGCGTGATTGCGAAACAGCTGGAGAACTGTTCGTTGTGCGAGGACTATCTCTGCAACAAGCTCAGGCAACGGCTTGTTGTATACGAGGAGGTAAAACAGAGGGTCGGGGCAGACATTCCTGATGCCGATTACAACTTCTTCATCAAGCCATATGAGAACAAGCTAAGACTTGGGAAGCTCAGAGCTGCTAGGAAAGGCAAGCGCGGACCAAGGGCACATAAGGATAGGTGAAAACCCGTCTGCAGGATTCCCGTGATATCATATTCCACTATACGTCGTCATGGGAGTAACAGAGATGTACTCTCCCAAGTCGACTCTCCGAACTTCGATAGGCCACAGTGGTTAGCGTTTCTTTCTGTCCTGGTTTTCCTTGACTCTATATGCCACAATTCTCCTTACCAAGTCTAATGGGACCGGCCTATTCATAGGGAATCTGATTGTACCCTTGCTTACTTCATAATCAGACAATTCCTCTTTGAATGCCTCAATAGCTGACGGAGTAGGATAGAACCCGATATGATTCTTGAAGGCTGCAAAGAAAACCAAGTTCCCGTTCAATTTGAAAGCAGGCATTCCATATGTAATCGCCTCTTCTGCTTCAGGCGCCGAATCCCTGATGGTTCGCCTCAGTTCTTTCAAGATGACCTGGACATTCCTAGGAAAAGTAACAATGTACTCATCTATTGTTCTGAACACTTTCCTAGAAGCTCTCACAGCAATCCCCTGCAATCGATGCTTAAGCCAGAACAAAACCCGTAGAAGCTGATAAGTGCTCCGATTCAAAGACATCGAACCTATATATCGCCTCGGGGTTCAATCAGGGTCTGGAGAAACACGTGATGTCGGAGGACTTGAGAGAGACTGCCCTCAAGGTTTATGCGGCCATCTTTGAGAGGCGCGATTCCGTCGAGGTCGAGGGAGCGACCTACCTCATCGAGAAGACCTCAAAGAGCAAGCTGAGGTCGGTTGAGATAGAAGGGCTGACTTTCATTGAACAGAACCCCAACAAGGAATCACGGTGGGCTCAACTGGCAAAAGAGGGTCATCAGATAATGTGGGTGATGAGAGGGCGCCAGTACATCGCTCGTGTGATGGATGGGAAGTTTCTCGACCTAGGAAGAACATAATCCTGCTACTCGGAGACAGTTCAGAGGATTTGCCGAGATGCTACAAGAAACAGTAGCGGGGGTCGATCTGAACGACCGATCTCTGGTGTTTCGATGTCAAGACCACATGTTTATGTTGCGGTGAGCGGAGAACATAAATAGTTCGGAAATGGACTGTCCAATACCGAACTATTTCAGGAGCAATCTCGGTGGAAGAAGAAAGAGAGATGGCGCTTGAACTAATGGGCAGTTCCAAGGCTGCCTACCTTACTACAGTAGATGCAGAAGGCTTCCCACAGACAAGGGCCATGTTCAACACGAGAAACAGAGACCAATTTCCCAAGCTCGCACACCTCTTCAGGAGCCACAGGAGGGATTTCATGCTGTACTTCACTACGAACACATCTTCATCCAAAGTTGCAGACATCAGGGTTCACCCCGGCGTGTCTGTATACTACTGCAAGCCAGAGGAATCGCGTGGGCTTATGCTAAGCGGGCTGATAGAGATAGTAGATGATCCGAGGGTCAAGAAGTCACTCTGGCTAGAAGGAATGGAACGATACTACCCGACCGGGTGCGATGATCCAGACTACACAGTCCTTCGCCTGTTTCCGCATTTGGGGCGCGGCTGGAACCAAGACCACACCTACAAGTTCGTCATTGGTGACAGAAGTGAGTAAGCATACACAAGGCGGCTTCCTAATCACAAAAATCCATCATATCGCCAAGAGGATATTCGCCAAGAAGCTGAGCGAGTATGGCATTGAAACCCGTCCCGGACAGGGACGTATACTCTACACATTATGGCGAGAAGACGGACTGGCCATCAAGGAACTCGTCGAAAGAACTGGTCTGAGTAAATCCACGTTGACCGAGATGCTGGACGTGCTTGAATCCTCTGGACACTTAGACCGCGTTGCTTCAGATCTGGACAGACGAGTTACCAATGTCCGGCTCACAGACAAGACGAAAAGGATGTTCGAGAGGTATACGAAGGTCTCAGATGAGATGACAAGGATTACATATTCTGGCTTCACGTCAGCCGAGATTGATGTCTTCGAAGACTATCTGAGAAGAGTGCTCTCCAATCTGAGTCGCTTTGAGGCGCGTAGTCGCTCAAACAGACACGCTGGCTCATGATCGAAGTCGTTTCTGGGAGGCGGCTCAACATCCTCATAGGTTTCATCGAATTCGGGACATCCAATCAATCACAGGAATGCCGAGCGACATTTCCCGTACAGCCAAGTCTGTCCCTGTGATTCCAGAGAATAAGTGAAGTGGTAGCGGGGGCTCGATTTGAACGACCGGTCTCAGGGCGTTTCACTCCTGAACAACGTCTGTGGCGTGTTCCAAGTGTGATGCTAACCTAGACCTGCGGGGCATAGGCAACTCCTGCTCCCTCAATCGGACCACGTTGTCTGTATCCCATGAAACTCTCTAATCATGATACTGTTCACGAACTGGTACATGTTTCGGGTCGCCCCGCGTTCGCTGTGTGTTATGACGCGGTGAGCTTCTGGCTCTTCTGCACGGTAAGTACGCAGACCGTATGCAGACTCAGAGAGTCATGGGACCAGACACGAGTTCATGCTTCATGCCTGCTGAACCGCCCCGGCCGAGACCGGTGTTGGAGGCTGCCACAAGATGGCGAGAATACCACCTATGATTCCTAGGAGGAGCCCGATCACCATTCCAGCCATCATGCCGATGATTGAGAGGACTATTATCACAAGACCCCAGGCACCGTGTTCGCTAGGTCGCCTGATGAGCATGGTGGACGCTAGTATGATGCCAACACCTGAAACCAATCCTACCAGACCTATCGCATAATCGAAGCTGCCGGAGAACCAGAAGAACATGTGGTCCTCAAAGCCGTGCATATACCCACCAAACCAATCAAACCAGCCCTGCGGCCATGCCACTCCCGCCAGCGCGATCCAGAGCACACCTCCGATGAGTATGACTATTCCGCTCAGGATGGAGATAATGTAGGCTTCGCGCGGTCTCTGTATCTGATTACTCATTACGGTCACTTCCTTTCGACTCGTTTCTTCTGTCTAATTGGCGTGAGTCCCGACTTGGCTCGGTAGAGAGTCTTCTCTCAACTTCCGCTGCCGCCAGGAACTCAGACGTATCCTTAGAGGTCCCGCGAATTCCCATATAAGCGTGCCAATAGAGGCACATCCACTCCGACATTACCGTGGGACGAGTCTGTCAGAGCCATTTAATAGCTGTAGTCCAAGGTCAACATATGCCAAGTGTTGACGTCAAGATGTGGAAAGGCCTGTCGGATGAGGCTGCAGAGCGAATCATCTCGGGGATCACCAAGGTCTTTGTTGAGCTAGGAATCCCTGAGCGAGCTGTCGAAGTCATTATTCATGAGATTCCAAAGACCCACTGGGGTGTCGGGGGTAAGCCCGCCTCCAAAGCGATGGCAGACGCACGACCTCCCTAAGTGCTCCATCAGCAGTCACCCCGGCATGCTCACAGTCCGCAGCAGATAGCATCTGAGATGACGCGTCCGAGGAAGCCGGAGAAGGTTGTGGCGGGCAGTCAATTTGAATGGCCGGTTTCAGGGTCATGAGTTCTCATTTTCTCGTTCTATTCAGGGATAGTGGAAAGAAACGCCCGGTTCTAACGTAATACGCTTCGTACTCTTCTTTGAAGATTGTTCGCAATGTTTGTTCTTCATAGATTGCTTGCTTTCGCAGAGCCCCCCAGCACAATACGGTCAAGAGGAGAGGCCAGAATTCTGTTATCAAGAAAATTGCAATGGTCAGACCGCATGTGGCACTATATATTGGGTGTCTGACTGCTTTGTACGGCCCTCCGGTGGCCAACACGTATTTTCCCTTCAAGTCATTGAATACTGCTCTGTAATTCACATTATAATACCGAACTACAATTCCTATCAGGTCCATTGCTAGACCAAACACGATTCCCAACCAGTTCACCCAGACTGGCAGATGGATAAAGAGCACTTGGGGAAGAACTAGCCAGAAGTCAAAGATACTCGCAATTGCGACAAAAAGAGTGAGCATCATATTCCCCATGAATACAATCGTAGTTCCGACTTGGGTCCACCGCGTTCCAGGCCTTATGTGTGCAGTCTCGGGTATAGGCGTCGCCAAGACTATCGAGCCCGCAGGGAGCTGATTGTCTCTTATACGGCCCACAATCTTGTCAGCAACGAGAACAAGAATCGGAACCACGCCTAAGAAGACGATTAACTCCAGCCGGCTCAACATGATGATTAATTCAACACCAAATCGTGTGTGTCATGTTATTCTCCTGTCTTGGATTTAAGGGATGTCGCACACTTTGGCATCAGATTGCCCTTGATGTCTTTAAACAGTCTGACGGCCTAGGCGTGACCGTGGCATGAGATTGGCTGCCCACGTCTGAATCGTATGCAGCATGTTCCTGTTCCGGTGCACCTATTCTCGCGCCTTTCTGGCAAGTTCTCTTGTCCAGCTTCGAATCTTGTCCCAATCACGCAAATCATAGACGCCGGGTTCAGTCTCTTTGAACCCATTGTTCTGAAGTCGCGACATGAAGGCTACTTCCATCCCTTTACGTGTCACGAGCCCCATCTTGTTGTAGTTCAAGATGCCCCCGAACAAAGCTGTCATTACGGGCTTGAGACCGTACTTTGATATTTTGTCCTCCAGGGCAAGTTTGCGTATCTTGGCAACTTCATCCGTATTTCCTTCTCTTTCAGAAATTGCTGCTACGGAAGATACGAACAGAGCAAACTGTTTTTGCTCCAATTCCTTGCGGAATTTCTTTAGGAAATCCTCTGCATGACCGTTCCATCTACAATTAGCCAGACTGCTCCCGACAATGACCAATTCGTAATCTGAGATGTCTTTGATTTTCTCCTCTTGCGCATTGACGACCTTGATATCGAAATCCTGCTCTCGCAGTACTCTTGCGATTTCTTCAGAGGTTCCCTTCGTCGCACCAAAGGTGGTGCCGTAAACAATCAGGCCACGTGGTCTATCATTCATTCAACATAACCCTCGGTCTTGCGGAGTCGCGCCATTTTTATGATTTCTGTTGACTCCTGAGCGCAGGCCCATGTTGTGGTTCTTGAATCTGCGCTCTAGGTTGCACGAAACTATAATACTCGTTCAAGTTTCAATTGACATGCAGGGACCGTAGCGTGAAAGTCGAGATTGATGTATCTGAGTTAGAGTGGGGACACTGGTACAAGGACGAGAAGTGTAAGGCGATGGAGAGGGTCCTTCAGAGTGACCCCCGATATGCGGAATGCGAGGTGAGGCGCGCGCGCTGGGAGAAGGAGGGCATTGATGACCCATTCTATGTGCTCGACAAGGACGAGAGGGAAATCATCATGCTCAAGAAATGGGAGGTGTATGCACTGGGCGACTCCGACTTCATTTCATATGTCAATCTTCAGACGAAGCGGAATCGATTGTCGGATCGGACGACGGCTGCCGTCTATGTTTTGTTTCTTCTTCCTGTTGGATTTGCACTATCCTGTGCAATAGCAGCAGCTGTCGTTCAGTATCTTGGTGAATATGAATCATTCTCGATTTTGATGGGTCTGGTTGTGCTATCCAGCGCTCTCTTGTTATTTGCGGGGCCCCTTGCGTATCTATTACACAGATACACAGAGTCACGGATGAGAAACATGGATTTGGAAGCCGCAGGGAAGGACACCTCATTTGTTGATTCGCTGCGGAGAGTCGCTGAGGCAGCCGAGGCTGACAAATACAAAAGAAAGGAGCTTGTGAAGAGAGTAAAGCAGCTTGAGGATGCACTAGCAGGCATCAATTCATGAGAAGTAACAAGGTCACGGATGCATCTCTTTCTCCGGGGCCGAAACTCACGGAACTACAGTCATCGCCTCCAAAGATGACTAACTCCAGTCGACCCAACATGATGATTTACTCGACACCAATTCGTTCATGCAGGCTTTGTACCGACGCAGATGACAGCTCCTGCGTAACCTCTGGTTTCACGATTCCGCACCAACACGCCACTCAGCCGTCCTATGGGCGTCATCCGTCTTCGGAAATCGCCGTTCGAGGCCATGTCCCATGTGACTCGACCAATGATACGGAGCAGCCTCCAAGTCCCTCCCATCGTATTCTTCGTTTCACGAATTCTATATTTGTAGTCAACTATCTCTTGACTTATGCTCCCCAAACCCGCCTCGGCGAAGTACGTCTTCCATTCAGACATTGTGGGAATATTTATCGGAAGTCCGACAGCCTGTTCGAATCCTTCCAGTGCTCTCTCAATCTTCGGCCTTACCTCTGCGGGTATCTCGTCTGCGAGGAAGAGCTCGTTTACGCCGAGTTTTCCGTCCGGTCGGAGCACCCTTACAAACTCGCGAAAAACACGAGGCCTCTCCAGAAAGACCGACACGAACTCGGTCATCAACACATCAAACTCGGCATCATGGAAATCCAGCTTGTATGCATTGCCTTCCCGAAACTCAACATGGTCTTCGAGACCCCATTCAGTGGCTCTCTTCTGCGCCCCCTTAATCATCTCAGCTGAGATATCCACCCCTATCAGATGACAACCCGTGTTCTTCGCAATTCTGCAGGCGCTATATCCGGTACCGCAACCCACCACGAGGACCCGAGTATTGTTGTTTATTGCGAGCAACTCAGCAATCCGATCCGACGCGCTTAGGCCACCCCAATGGAAGTACGGTATTCCCATTGTTGCTGCGTAGTCGTAGTACCCGATTTCATCCAGATTTCGATTGCCCGGCATCTCGTACACCGCACTCAAAGCATACGCTATGGCCTCGTCCTCTGTTGAATTCGCTTATAGGTTTCCTTCATCACGCAGGCTTTCACGGCGGCCCAATCCTCTTATTGAAGGAGGCATAGAGTGCGGGTGGCGCATTTGTTCCGGGAACGTCATTGACAGCTCAACGATACTAGCCTTAAAGGGAGAATCTCCTGCTCGCATCAAATCGGGAGTCCGAAGGAGACAGTATAGCGTCTCATAGTTCTTGAACAGAGTCGGGGCTTGCTATTCGGCTCGCTGACTTCTGCCTATTCAGATGTATTCTTCGAAGTATATAGTGGCTTACCAGATAGCAGATCAGAAGCGCCAATGGAAATACGAGACCTATCTTCAGAATCGGATTAAGTGTCAGCAACGAGAATGCCAAGGACAGAGCAACTAGGACAGGTGGATGAACGAGGTACATATGATACGCACTAGCGGATAGATTCCGGAGTATAGGTCCTTGTCTGTTCAATCTTGCATAGAAGACCTTGATCACAACGAAGATCATTCCCATGCATATGATAGTGTCCGCGACTGCAAACAGAAACGCATGGAAACTGGCCCCTCCCGAAAACACACTGAGGTCTGGGTTCATTCCCCGAATGAGAAAGAAGTCTAGATAGATTGACGCAACTGCGACCACAATCGCAGCTGACCAAATCCTAACATGCTTCCTAGTCATTTTTTCGAACCAAAGGTAGCGAACGCAAACAACACCAAAAGAAAACATCATGAGATACTGAATTAGCTGACCCCACGGTATTTCCAGCGGCCGTACGTCTATAGGTAGGACTATGCGAATCAAGAAAGTGAGGACTCCCAAGACAATGGCTAGAAGGAGTAGACTGGGAAACCTCGGGATAGATAGTTCCTTTGGGATTCTCTGCTTTATCGAATCTATTCTGGCAATCTGACGCCAAAGAGTGTAGATTGCAGTCAGAATCAGTAAAGAGGACAAGAACCACATGGGCCCCGCGAATGTCAGAAAGCCTACGAATTCATCCCATGACTGGAATTTGCTGAGATAGTAATCCTGCAGAGACCCCTGTAGTGTTGGATTGGTACTCCAAGGGGCAATTCCTAGCTTGGATAGGGTATAAACCATCAGGGGGTTAATCAATGTGACATAAAGGAGAAGAGGAATACCGAGACGAATGAGTCGGTCTTTCCAGAAATCATAGCCCCCCTTTCGATCGTAACTGCCAGGAGTGAAGTAGCCGCCCAGCAGAAAGAACAGTCCCAGAAGAGAGGTCTGAAGTATGCCTCCGATTGAGACCAACAACAGAAGGAGAACATAACTCACAGGATCGACAGGATTAGCCTCTTTGTAGTACCACCAACCCGATTCAACGTAGGTGACCATCACATGCCAGTAAATCACAAGGACTGTAAAGAGGACCTTAATATTGTCTAGGAAGAGATACCGCTGCTTCTTGGGTATGTCTGTGTCAGAATGGCTCATCCTGTTTTTCGAAACGCATGCATTCTCCTGAGTCTAATAAAGCGTGCTCCACCATCCGATTTGCGTTGAACGGTGTTGAGCTAGGCGGATGGGATGCGCTTCAGTAACTTCTTGGCTTTCGCCACTACGACGTTGACATCACTCTTCAAGTAGGGCTCCACAAATGCGCGCACCTTGGGGTGCAGCGGCTTGGCTTCTAGGAAGTACTCCATCGCTTCAATGACAAAGCCGACACGGTTCCCGGGAAAGGCATCAGCTGCACTGGTTACAGCGTCAAGGAGTTCGGCGCCCTTCTCAGGGTTGGCGCGGGCAATCTTGCCGAGCGCCCGGACAGAGTGTCCTTGAAGCACGATGCTCTTATCCCGCAGGTATGGAATGATACGTTTCGCGGCGGCTGGAATCCTGTGTTGTTTGTCAACGGCTGCGAGGTTGCCCACCGTGCATACGGCTTCCCAGCGTGTCACCGGTTCCTTTGAATCCAAGTTGTTCAGGAAGAGATCGACGAACGGATAGAGCAGCGCAGGGCGGTCCTCCGACAGAAGCGAAGCTAGTATTGTACATCCGTCTCGGACTCTGGCTTCTGGTGACTGAAATCCGCTGATGATGGTGTCGAGGTAGGCCTCAGGCGTCTTGGAAACGTAAAGCGCGTACACATCCTTGGGTCTAGTGCCGTTCTCCCATTTTCCGGCAAGTAAGCCATGGATGTCTTTAGGCATAGTGCGACCCCTTCGTTTCCTGGCTTTTCAGAATTCGCCTCTACGCATCGCCTTACTTGCCGGACTCGTAGACCAGAAAGAAACCTAACGGCGCTTGATTCCTATGTCTTTCTCATAGTCCTATTTTGAATCGGCACTCACTATCTCCAGCTATAATCGATTTCTGTAGAGTGACCTCAACTGGTCTTCCAAGTGCCCCCTCGAAGAGAGCCTTGGCCCAGCCGACAGAGCAGTTGCAGTAGATCGCCGGCATCTGGCCCTGAGGTATCTTGTTGACACGGGTGCAGTAGCATCTCGGGTACACAATATAGGTGCCACCCTTCTCTCTGTGAAGATGCTTGACGGTCTTTCCAAGCTCCGTGAGAAACGTGTCGACATCTTTGGACTTCTCGTAGATCGCCCTTGCTCTCCTTATGGTGCTCTGGGACTGACACTTTCTGCCGCAGTCCTCAAGAACTCTCTTCAGTATCTCATTGTCAACATTCTCATCGAGACCCCCGATGAGGTTGCAGAGCCACTTGCCAGAAGTCGCCAATATGAACTCCTCATCATGTTCACCGTACTTCAAACATATGAACGAACCGTTCTTGGCAGACGAACTATAGAGGATGGTAGCGGGCGGTTGATTTGAACGACCGGTCTCAGGGTCTCTTTCGAAAGCTCGCAATGAGCGAAGCCTATCAGTCCTGAGAGACATTGTGATTATCTGTAAGGGAGAGAATTGAACGAACCTTGCTTCGCATGCACCGCCGAAGGAATCAAGAAGGATATGCGGCGAACCAGAGATGATAAATAGGTGGCCTTTGGGCTCGAAGGTTTGGTCTAGGATTCATTCATGAAGCAGGGTGAAACGAAGAATGTCAGAGGTACCGACCACGAGCAATCACAATCCAGACAGCGTGAACGCGACAATGCTGGCCAGACGTAGTCTTGGGGTACGCATCATCCTTTTCGTACTGCTATTCGTGACGAGCGTTTTGGTCTATACGATCGCGGGTTACAACTACTTCATGGATGCTACTACGAGGCTGATAGCAAAGACAATCGTGGCAACTGGTCTTTTTGTTGTAGCGTTCATTCTTTACAGAAGAGCTCCACGAATCTATTCCAAGATAGCGTACTCGTTTGCCGCAGTAGCCCTCGGATTTCTGTTCGCTTGGCTCTTCGGCGGCTGGTACGAACTGATTCCGGGTCTTACGGTCGATTCTCCAGCGGGAATTGCGGCTGCGAAGTTCGCCGAGGTATTACCGATTGTGTTGACCGTCATCGTGTTGATCACAGCAGCCGGAGACAATCTTGCATCGCTTTATGTGACAGGTGGAAACCCGGTGAAGGGGCTTCTGCTTGGATTCGCCGCTGTTCCCGTAGAACTGGTGCTGTTCGCTGGAATGGGTGGCTTTGCCATAAGCGTAGGAATCGGCATGCTGGTCGGTTGGATTCCATGGATGCTCATATTCGCATTCTCAAACAGCTTCATGGAGGAACTGATTATCCGTGGGCTATTTCTTAGAAAGTATGAGGTTCTGTTCGGACCCAGAGCGTCGCTT
Organism: Candidatus Thorarchaeota archaeon; assembly: GCA_003345555.1. Lineage (GTDB taxonomy): Archaea > Asgardarchaeota > Thorarchaeia > Thorarchaeales > Thorarchaeaceae > OWC5. The sequence goes on along the minus strand of PRDJ01000013.1, from coordinate 1,129 downwards.
ATCTTCACATCCGTTGTTTTCGCGGCCTTTCATGCACCACTGCTGCCATTCTTGGGACTTGTTGCGCTCGCGGCTTTTGTCTTCATTACGTTTGTTCTCGGCCTTCTATGGGGGTACACGATCCAGAAGACAGACAGTATCTGGGGAGCTGTGCTATCTCACGCAATTGCAGACATGCTCTTCTTCATCACATATTTCGGTGCTCTGTAGTCTCAATCGTGCGAAGTAGTGGACTCATGGGCTCGCCGGCTGAATGCGGAACCTGCTGATGTGCCGACTCGCAGCGCGGTTCTGAATATCCGTCGACAGAAGCCGCACCTACACGCGGCAGGCGATGACTCTTGATTTCAGCGCTGCAATCGAGCACTCTCGAACGTACCAAAGAAAGGTGGTGGCGGGGTTCGATTTGAACGACCAATCTCGGGGTTTCACTCTTTAGCTCGCGGCGAAGGCTCGGGCCGTAGCCGTGGCGCCTCTACTCCGTGAGGTGCTCCAGCAGGTAATCGCGAAGGGCCGCAGCGTTGTTGAACTCTGGATCCTTGGCCGCGAAGAGGAGGGTGACAGGACCGCGCTTCAGGGCCTCGCGGATTGGGTCCAAAGCCTTTGGATTGGCGTCGAGCTCCTTGAAGTACCGCTTTCGGAACTCGGTCCAGAGCTCCGCCTCGTGGTGGTAGCGGCGGCGAAGCTCATCGCTGGGCGCCACCTCCTTCAGCCAGGCATCCAGCCGGGCCCGCTCCTTGCTGATCCCCCGTGGCCACAACCTGTCCACGAGGAACCGTACGCCATCCGTCGAGGCCGGCTCGTCGTAGATCCGTTTCAGGAGAATCGTTGGTTTTCCCATTTCATCACCGCAGCAAAGGTGGGGTCAGACGCATGTGCTGTGTCCCCTATCATGTCCAGTTCTGGAGTACCACCGGTGTTTGGCCCCCTTCCTTTTCTCCATTGCTGTCAAGTAGGAAGATGCACGACCAGAGAACTAGAGAAATAGTAGCAGGGGGTCGATTCGAACGACCGAGTCCAGAGTGTTCAGACGCCAGTCATCATGACTTCGGTGCTTGTATGACCAGAGAGATCGACAAGCAGGACCGTGGTGGCAACAAAGCTTGATATCTCTCCAGATGCAGTACAA
>PRDJ01000012.1 GCA_003345555.1 Candidatus Thorarchaeota archaeon | reverse complement strand
GTTGAAGAGCCTGATGAGGTTCAGTGTGTCATTATCGTCTATCGCGATGATCAGGTCCGTGTTGCGGGTGTTGTGTATCCAAGGAACGTGCTTGTCACCGATGCCCTCAATGCGATGGGCCCCGTATCCATTCAGCCAGAGAGTCGGACACTGAACTGCCTCACCAGCTGCAATCTTCGAAGTGGGATATGCCTGTTTCAGGTAATCCCCACACGCGATTGTGCCCGCAGAGCCGGTGGTCAGACACACTCCTCTGTATCGACTGTTCCCCGACTCCTTCTTGATCAACTCCTCCATTGCGTGACCAGTGACATCATAGTGGAACAGGTAGTTGCCGAACTCTGCAAATTGGTTGAAGACGAACACATCGGTTCGAGTTCTCTTCAGCTCCCAGACCTTGTCGTAGATTTCCTTGACATTGCTTTCACTGCCCGGTGTGGTGATTATCTCACCTGCGACAGTCTTGAGCCAGTCGAACCTTTCCTTTGACATTCCCTGCGGCAGAATGGCAATGCTGTCACACCCAAGAAGCGTGGCATTGTAAGCGCCTCCTCGGCAGAAGTTGCCGGTACTTGGCCAGACCGCCTTGTGCTTAGTAGGATCGAACTGGCCTGTAACGAGACGAGGAACGAGACAGCCGAAAGTGGCACCAACCTTGTGCGACCCCGTTGGGAACCACTTGCCAATCAATGCAATGATTCTTGCTTCGACCCCGGTAAGTTCAGGTGGTAGTTCAAGGTAGTTAGGAAGGGTTGTGAACAGTCCCCCCTTCTCAAATGGTTCGTTCTTCCATGATATCCTAAAGAGATTCTCAGGGGCGACATCCCACAGACCTATGTTCTTGAGCCGGAACTTGACCTTCTCAGGGATTGTCTTCGGGTCCTTGAGCTGACCGAATGTCGGTATGACTATTCTCCGTTCCTTACAGCGCTGAATGTTCCGCTTCAGCTGGGCGTCGTTCTTAGTCAGGTCGATCATAGGTGCTTCCTCGTTTACTGGTCATGCTGAATCCCGCACAGTTTCGTATACAGTTGCAGTTGACCAAGTGGAGAATGCTCACATGACCTGATTTGAAAAGCATTGCGGCTCAAATAGGTACAGACCGAAGGTATAATAGCGGTGTCGAAGGCTCTTTGGTGATAATCAAAGTGAAAACAAGAGTCTAGAGCGACCGAGGAGGTGGCTTTCTTTGTCGAAGCGCCGCTGGTCGTCTCGCATGTAATGCGAGATTCTAGACTGAGGTGGTCATTCAGAATGTCTACAGCGTTATCCAAGGCAGACGCTAGGCCAAAACGCGTCTACAGGTTTGGCGGCGGCGACGCAGATGGCAATTTAGGCATGCGCAATGAGCTCGGCGGAAAAGGAGCTAGCATGGCTTCGATGGTGCAACTCGGTTTGCCCGTGCCGCCGGGATTCACGATTTCGACCTCCGCGTGTATGGACTACTTCAAACAGGGAGGGGTCATCTCTGAGGATCTCAAGCAGGAGATAAGAGACGCTCTGAAGGAAACTGAGAAGCTAATGGGCCGGAAGTTCGGGGATCCCAAGAACCCCTTGTTGGTGTCTTGCAGATCAGGTGCACGGCAGAGCATGCCCGGCATGATGGATACCGTTCTCAATGTCGGCCTCACCTCCAAAACAATCAAGGGTCTTATTCAAACAACGAGAAACGAGCGGTTCGCTTATGACAGCTACCGCCGCCTTATCATGATGTACTCTGATGTAGTAATGGAAAAGGCAGAGGGCATCGAGCGTGAGGAGGGCCAGGGTATTCGTGACCGGCTGGAGCAGGTCATGGACGCTAGAAAGAAGAAGCGTGGTGCGAAGTCGGACACAGAGCTCACGGTCACTGACTTGAAGGAGCTGTGCGCCGAGTTCAAGACAGAAGTGAAGTCAGCTCTAAAGAAAGAGTTCCCCGATGATTATGACCAACAGCTCTGGGGTGCAATCGGTGCAGTCTTCAAGAGCTGGTATGGCAAACGTGCAGTTGCCTATCGCCGAATCGAGCACATTCCTGATGACTGGGGCACAGCATGCACAGTTCAGTCAATGGTCTTCGGCAATATGGGTGACGATTCTGCGACGGGCGTTGCGTTCACTAGAGATCCTGCAACAGGTGCAGGTATCTTCTATGGCGAAGTGCTGTTCAACGCTCAGGGCGAAGATGTCGTAGCGGGACTAAGAACGCCCAACCCGTTGAACGAAGAAAGCAAGACAGACCAGAACAGGGTTCTTCCATCACTTCAGCAAGAGATGCCTAAGGTATATCAACAACTGAGTGACATCCGCAGCACTCTTGAGCACGATAGGCATGACATGCTCGATATCGAGTTCACAATCGAATCCGGAAAGCTCTGGATGGTTCAGTACCGAGTCGGGAAGCGAACGGCAACTGCCGCATTGAACACCGCGCTGGATATGCTCAATGAAGGGCTCATTGACGAAGAGACGGTTGTGCTGAGGCTCAAGCCAGAACAGCTTACTCAACTCCTCTACCCCATTCTTGACCCCGCTGCCGAGTCCAAGACCAAACCGATTGCCCAAGGTCTGCCTGCAGGACCTGGAGGCGCAGTTGGTCAAATCGTGTTCACATCCGCTGATGCAATCAAGTGGTCCAAGGAAGGAAAGAGTGCGATTCTCGTGAGAGAAGAGACCAGCCCCGAGGATATAGAGGGAATGAGGGCTGCGGCAGGTGTTCTCACTGCACGCGGTGGGATGACAAGCCACGCTGCACTCGTGACACGTGGGTGGGGCAAGTGCTGCATAGTTGGGGCAGGCACGCTTCAGATTAGTCCCACCGACAAGACGCTGTCTGTAAGCGGGAGAACGTACATCGAAGGGACATGGCTCAGCCTGAACGGCACCACGGGTCTCGTCTATGCTGGCCAGCTACCTACAATTAGTGCGAAAGACAATCCCAGACTGCTGGAATTCCTCAGAATCGTCGACAAGCACAGAACAATGGGTGTCAGAGCCAATGCAGACACTCCGAAGGATGCGAAGAACGCGGTCGACTTCGGAGCAGAAGGTATTGGTCTATACCGTACTGAGCACATGTTCTATGGTGAAGGATCGGATGAACCGTTGTTCCTCCTTCGTAAGATGATCATGAGTGCTACCGAAGCAGAGAGACGACATGCGCTCGATGAGCTCGAACCGTACATGAAGGAGAACATCAAGGGCACCCTTGAAGTGATGAATGGTCGTCCTGTCACGATCAGATTGTTGGATCCACCACTACACGAGTTCGTTCCCCAGAGCAAGATTGGTCTGGAGAAGCTCGCAAGCGCTCTGCACGTTGACGTTGACGAGGTCAGAAGACGAGGCGAGAGTCTCCACGAGAACAACCCAATGATGGGGCATCGCGGCGTACGACTGTGCATCACGTACCCGGAGATACCAGAGGCACAGATGCATGCCATCTTGGATGCGGCATCGGAGCTCATCAAGGAAGGCAAGAAGGTAAAGATCGAAATCATGATACCTGTGACAAGCGGAGCACAAGAGCTACGAGTGATGAAGTCCATCGTTGACAAGGCAAGCGAAGATGCAACAAAGAAGCATGGCTTCAAGGTGGACTATGCCTACGGCACCATGATTGAAGTTCCTCGTGCATGTATGCGTGCACATGACATGGCCGAGACTGCAGAGTTCTTCTCATTCGGCACAAACGATCTGAGCCAGATGGGATTCGGATTCTCCAGAGATGACATCGGGGGCTTCCTGCCGGACTACCTCAAGCAAGGCATTCTCGTGAACGATCCTTTCCAGAGCATTGACAAGCGTGGAATTGGGGATCTCATGAAGATCGCGATTGAAAGAGGCAGGTCGAGAAGACCAAATCTCAAGATTGGCGTCTGTGGAGAGCACGGAGGAGATCCGCGGTCAATCGAGTTCTTCTACAGTATCGGTGTCCAGTATGTGTCTTGTTCACCTTACAGACTTCCGATAGCTCGTTTGGCAGCTGCTCAGGCCGCAATCAAAGCCAAACGGACAAGCGTAGAAGATTAGTCCCGGAGACTCAGCTCCGGACCTGAAATGGCTGGAGCTGAGATTCTTCATTCTAGCACATCAGAACTCTGGCAGTTCTTCGTACCTGTGACAACAAATCCAGTGGCCGGGCTCAACCTCCCTGTAGTCAGGGACCTTTTCTCTGCAAAGCGGCACCATGTATTCACACCTAGGATGGAACCGACAACCACTGGGCGGGCTAGTCATATCTGGTGGGCTGCCCGGTATACCCCGAATCACCAATCCCTTTTCTCGTATTCGCCGCAGGGCCTCCATTGTTGGGTTGCTCATCACAAAGGCCCTCGTGAATGGATGACCGGGCAACTTTAGCACTTTGTTGGTTTCACCAAACTCCATGATTCGCCCTGCTGACATGACGGCAACTCTATTGGTGGTCCATTCTATGAGCCTTTGGTCATTGCTTATGATCAGCATTGAAGTGCTGAGCTCTTTTCTTACGAGGTCGATCGCGGCAAGGACCCTCTGCTGCACGCCAGAATCCAATCCTGTTGTAGGCTCATCAGCAATCATGAGAGCAGGTTTCGTAATCAGAGCCATTGCGATTAGTACGCGTTGGTCTTCTCCAACACTGAATTGAGTAGGCTTGAAATCCTTCCTGATGTCGACGTCAGCAAGCTCAACGAGGTCAAGAGCCTGAAGGACCCGCCGGATGACTTGGCGTTCCTGAAGAATCCTCTTCTCGTCGTGCGCCCATAGGGACTCAGCTGTCTGGTAGTCGATGGTCATGTACGGATTCATCGACTTCTTTGAACCCTGAGGCACGTACGTGATTTCGTTGCCCCGTATCTTTCTGTACTCCTTTTCATCCAGAGCCAGCAGGTCCTTGTCCTTGAACCATATGTGCCCCTCAACTCCGGGCAGAACCTCATTCATGTCTGATGATGTGAGCCCTTTCTTCCTCGCTTGGTCACGAAGCTCCCAAAGGTGCCTTGTCGTTTCGTCGCCCGAAGAAGAGGCATAGTATCTCGACATCCTGTCGAAGACGCCCATGATTGCCAGCGCGACTGAAGTCTTGCCAGAGCCTGACTCACCAAACAGTCCAACTGATTCGCCTCTCTTGATATCGAACGATACATCATCAACTGCTCGGACGATTCCCTTCTTCGAGGTGTAGTATGCTCGGAGATTCTCGATGCGGAGAACCAGTTCGTTGTCGCAAGAGGACACAAGACAGCCCGGAGTTTGAAACACTGAAGAACCCTCCGACCAGCGCATTCCGCAATAGCTGCTCTCTGTTGAACCCTGTTCGACCCTTGTTACACCATAACATTATTACCTAATGAGAATCGGACGCCGACCAGCTAGGGGCGCCATTCCATGGTTGAGATTGACCGGTCTCGATTAGCAGTGTATCTCGCATACAGCTGTCAGAACATGGGACAGGCAATAGCATGGCAGTTCATTACGTACTTTGCGAAACATGACTTGGGTGAGGCCTCGCCTCTCGTCTTGGCCTATGTCTGGGCCGCTCCAGCTTTGGTGACGACGGCAGCGGTGTATTTCTGGGGTTCGTTGTCAGACCGTGTTGGAAAGAGGAAACCATTCATGGTGCTTGGTTTCATAGGGTACTCCTACACGTTCCTTCTCTATTCCTTTGTGACCAATGTTCTTCTGTTCGTGTTGGTCGCGATGGCAGGAGCTGCATTTTCAGCAGCAGCGATCCCTGCAGGCCAAGCCTATCTCACGAGCAAGACAACAAAGAAGGGCGAACGCCTTGGGTTCTTCATGGTCGTTCAGTCAGCTGGGTGGTTCTTTGGAGCATTGGTCAGTGGTATTCTTCACGATCCCCTCGGCATGTACACCTTGTTCAGAATATCTGCGGCCATTTGTATTATCGCCGTAGGCTTGAGCGCCGCCCTCGTCAAAGATCTGCCCGTTGTCCAGCCGGGGGTCCGTACGAAGGTCAGGTTTAGGACGATGATTAGGAAACCCGGGATGGCAAGGCTTGCTCTTGCCGTTTCCCTCAGCACGATAGGTATCTATGCCACATCGTTCGTGATGGCGATTGTGATTGTGGACGAACTAGTCGGCAATGCGACATACGTTGGTTATGCCAACTCTGGCGCAACCCTTGCTGCAGTCCTTATCACGGGCTTCATTGGGAAGCTTGTTGACAAGCATGGCGCCGTTCCTATCCTGTTCACGGCATACGTGTCCTACTCCCTATATGCTGTCGGGTGGGGTCTCGCCACGGACCCACTCGTTGCAACAGTACTCTACATGCTACCCATCTATGCTCTTGCCCAAACCGGAGGCTATTCTTTTGCAGCTCGAATGTCCAGAGATGAGGAACGTGGTAGCGCCATGGGCATTGTCAATGGTGCACAGAACGCAGGGAATGCGCTAGGTCCGATTGTCGGAGGTCTGTTCGCCGAGTTGGTTTTCTATCGTTTTCAGCCTTTGGCATGGGTTACTCTTGTGTTCAATCTTGCTGCAATGGTTGTCTGTGCAACGCTCTTCAAGGTGGAGAAGCAAGCACGACAGAAAGAAGAGGCCGCTATTATCACGCCGACAACATCTGACGATCCGGTTTCTAGCGGAAGCTGACCGATGAAGACGCGAGCAGTCGATGGATGAGCCATGACCATCAGGTACAAATGCCAGAGAGGAGAGCAGCGCGTACATGTCAGACGGTTGCACAATAGCCGCCAAGAGAGTTGGTGATGGGCTGTTCCTGCTCAAGAATCGGGACTTGGTATATGAGGATTTCAGGGACTCCGCATTGTTTGACGATACCCTGTTTGCAGTCTCCGGAGTAAACATCGGGACCGGTACGAAGGCCGGCGTTTCTATCGGCGTTAACAAGTGGGGTCTAGCAGCCTGCAGTTCCACGGTTTTGATTAAGCAAGCAGATGCCTACGACTTCCTTCTCGAAGAGATACTTAGGAAAGCAAAGACGGTGGACAAGGCCCATGATATGGTATCCGACTCACTTCGGAGCGGCAAGCGCTACCAATGGTGCAACTTCGTCGTCGGTACACTCGAAGGCGTGGGTGCAATTGAAATCGGCGAGGGCGTGTGTGAGCTAGAGAGAAACCCAAGGAGTATAACGCGTGCCAACCATCACATGAAGCTCCCCACAAAGGATGTCGTGCTCAAGGCGTCAAAGGAGGAACGTGAAGCTGGTGGGCCGCTACCTACAAGTGAAAAGAGACATCAAATGGCGACCAAGATGCTCGAGTCCGCTTCCTCGCTGCGTGACATGACAGCGATACTGAGTACTCATAGCGACAGTAGGGGTTTCGACTCAATATGCCGGCACAGAGCGGCTAGGATTCGCGACAATGCTCTGATGGGCGAGACCACATATTCATACATAATCGAGATGCACAGAATCGGTCCCAAGAAGCTCTCCTTCAAGATGCACGTGGCTCGAGGAAACCCGTGCTCGAACCCGTACAAAGAAATCGCCATTGATTTCGACCTCTCCTCGCGGGACAAGGAGAGAATTATCAAGGACTTCCCATAGGAGTGAGTGTCACAACATGTTCGAAGCCCTTCAAGATGCTCTTCGCGGTTATTGCGTGACCACTGCCACACCGTTCAGCACGGACCTGTCTCAGGTTGATATCAACGGCATATCAACTAACATGTCGCACCTGAAGAAGAACGGCGTCCGTCTTGTCATACCTTGCGGGAACACAGGAGAGTTCTACTCGCTTTCAGAAGCAGAGTGGGGCCAAGTGGTCAAAGCCACAACCGAGGCGTGTTCGGGCAAGATGCTTGTCATGCCCGGTGTGGGCAACAGCGTGACGACAGCTATCAGCATGACCAAGCATGCGGAATCAATGGGCGCAGAGGGTGTGATGATACTCTATCCTCAGCATGTCTTTAGCTCGGAAGAGGGAATCGTGGGCTACTATCGAAGGATACTGGATGCGGCCAAGATCGGTGTTACGCTATACAAGAGAGGGCCGCTGCTTACTGATGCCGTTCTCAAGGAACTCATCAATCACAGGAACGTCGTCGGTGTTAAATACGCTTTCGGACGAGTGGTCGACTTCGCTTACAGCATCCAGACACTTGGTAAACGTGTCATATGGTCATGCGGCACTGCTGAGAGATTTGCTCCATTCTTCTGGCTGGCCGGGGCTGAAGGGTTCACGACCGGGCTCGGTAACTTCGCTCCAAGAGTTTCTCAGCGGATGTTCGATGCGCTCAAACGAAATGACTACGCCGAGGCAATGAAAGTCCATGCACTAATCACACCGTTTGAGAACCTGAGAGAGGGCAAGGCAACTGCGAACAACGTGCCAGTCGTGAAAGCCATGATGGATTACCTGGGGCTTGTTGGTGGAGAATGTCGACCGCCAATCCAATCGCTTACTGCTGCGGAGAGAAAAGCCGCGGTTGATGCGGTATCGACATGGGGCTTGAAGTGAGAATTGACTCCTGTCTGGTCTTCTTTGCTCTAGCCCCGAGTCCTAAGGAGTTCCAGAATGTGAGCTGTCCAGCCACACACACGGGAAATGGCGAACATCTGTGTGTTGAGTTCCGCGGGTACGCCAAGCACCGAGTAGACCGCAGCATTGTATAGGTCAATGTTGGGGTACACGGTGAGGCCCTTGCGTTCCATGATCAACCGACTCCCCTCAGTCGCTATAGCCTCGATGACTTGGAAGAGCGACTCTTGAGGAGTGCCCGCCGTCCTCCGACGTAGCATCTCTCTCATGACATCGGCTCTTGGATCTATGGTTCGGTATACTCGATGACCGAGGCCGAATATCCGGTCACCGCGGTCCATTCTATCTGCGAGCATCTCCGGAACGTCAGCTGGGTCATGGATTGCGCTGATGGTCTTGAATGCTTCCCATCCAGCACCGTGATGCAGCGGCTTCGAATGTTCGTTCAGCGCGGCGATAAGCGACTCTGATGGAGAGGCACCGGATTTCATCTTCTCTTCCAAAGCATTGAGAGAAGGGTTCTGTGGATCATCCATATGAAGAATAAGACAGGTTTCAAAGTCTCTTACCAACTCCTGATCCGTTTGATTTCCCAGCATCCGAAGTAGGTTAGCTGCTTGCCCGAAATCGTTCCGAGGAGAGATCGTCTTCTCACCATGCGCTAAACGCCATTGAGATGTAATGACCATCGGTGTCAGAGTCACGAAGAAGATGAGGGATTCGTAGACATCAAAGTCGAACCTTTCGGCGTAGTCCTCCAACTGACTTGCCAACACCATGAGATGAGTTTCCTCGTTTGACTTCCACTCGTGCGGCTGAGAATCCATTACGTCGGGACCGTGAAACCTGTAGTTTCTCATCAGCGCCGTCAACATGTTGAGCTGTTCCTTTCCAGGCAAACGACCATGAATCAACAGATGCAAAACGCTCTCGAAGCTCTCCTTCCCGGCAAGTACTGTGGCATCTGCTCCTCTGAACAGCAGCTGTCCTTTGACTGGATCGATTTGACTGATGGGATAATGCGCCGGCATAATCAGCTACCTGTTCTGCACCTGACAATCAAGCGATGAACGAAACAAGACAGACTAGAGCAGGGGGCCGCGATAAAGGCGGCCTCCCGTTCAGAGCGTTCTCAAAACCACTACAGCTTCTGTGCCATGAAGCTCGCGAGGTCAGTCAACCTCGTGGAATAGCCTAATTCGTTGTCGTACCAGCCGAGCACCTTTACCATATCGCCGACAATCATCGTCTGCAATGAGTCGAAGATGCACGAGTGCGTGTCTCCTATGAAGTCGGATGAGACGAGCTCCTCGTCAGTGTAGCGCAGGTACGGCTTCATTGCTCCGTCGGCTGCCTTCTTGAATGCCGCATTGACTGTTTCGACTGTGGCTGGTTTCTGGACAACGACGCTCAGGTCTGTAAGCGAGACATCCAGCACTGGCACCCTGATTGCTATACCATTCATCTTGTCTTTTGCCTTGGGATACACCAAACCAATGGCCTTAGCTGCTCCAGTTGATGTGGGCACTATGTTCCATGCTGCTGCTCTGGCTCTTCTCAAGTCGGTGTGCTGGAGGTCGAGCAGTCTTTGATCATTTGTTACAGCATGTACTGTCGTCATCATGCCTTTGACAATTGCAAAGGCCTCATCAACAATCTTCACCATGGGTGCTAGGCAGTTCGTTGTGCAAGACGCATTTGATACGATGTGGTGCTTTGCAGGATCGTAGGTTGACTCGTTCACTCCCATGACAAAGGTCGGCATTTCTCCCTTTGCTGGTGCAGTCAGGATGACTTTCTTGGCTCCTGCCGCAACGTGCTTCTGACAATCAGCAGTGTCCCTGAAGACTCCAGTCGATTCAATGACAATGTCGATAGCCATCTGCTTCCAAGGCAACTTCGTAGGGTCCTTCTCGGATAGGATCTTGATTTCCTTGCCATTGATTACAATGCCATCTTTCGTCGCAGTGACCGTGCCGTTGAACTGACGCATGGCCGTATCGTACTTGAACAGGTGGGCCAAGGTCTTTGCATCCGTCAGGTCGTTGATAGCGACGACTTCCAAGTTCTTCTTTGCCAGGACTTGACGCATGAATTGGCGTCCAGTCCGCCCAAAACCATTGATAGCAACACGTGCCATTCCAACGCACCTCTAATTACTTAGCACACAGGTCTTGGACCTCTGCTATATCTCTTACGCAGTGAATACAGAACGGCAGTTTTGGTGTGACGAGATTTGTGTTTGACTCCGCACATGAAAGGGTTTGACAGAGGCGCGAAACTCGTTTTTTCTATAGGCTTATTAACGCTGAAAGGCCTGAATGGACCTCAAAATGACGGCGGTCACAGAAGATAGAACCGTCGACTTGCCCAAGCGCGTGGACAAGAAAACCCTCGTGGCAATAGGCGTCGGCGGCACGATCGGGGCACCTCTCTTTGTGTCCTTAGGTCCTGCAGCCGGAATGGCTGGGCCCTCAATAGTCTTGGCAATCCTTCTTTCCGGCATACTGACTATACCGATTGGCATGAGCTATGCAGAGCTCTCGTCGACATTCCCCGAGAGCGGAGGCGGCTATACCTTCGCCAAGAAGGCATATGGCGGGCCGCTGGCCTTTCTATGCGGCTGGTTGTTCCTCTTCGCGAACGTGGTTTACGGAAGCCTGAGTGCCTTGGGTTTCGCATTCGTCATTGGTCCGGTAATTGGATTGTCTGGCTTGGCTAATATTGTCGTTGCTCTTCTGGTCATAGCTGTATTCGCCGTGATTAATCTGAAAGGGATGAAAGAATCCGGCGAAATACAGATGTTGCTTGTGCTGTGCCTCATCGCCGGCCTCGCGATTCTGGTTGGGGGGTCGATATTCTCATTCTCGCCAGGTAATATGTCTCCTTTCATGCCTCTCGGGTGGACCGGGACACTGCAGGCAACTGCATTTCTGTTTGTGGCATACTTTGGCTTTGAAACAATCGCCAACATAAGCGGCGAGGCGAAGCGCCCCCGGAGGGATCTTCCTAGTGCAACTCTGATGAGCGTACTCATCTGTATCTTGATGTACGTAGTCATTGTGCTGGCTGCCGTCGGCGTCTTGGGCGCGACGGCACTCTCAGAGTCGACATCACCGCTGGTGCTTCTGGGACAGCGAATCCTAGGAGTGGGTGGGGAAGTTCTCATTGCCGTGATTGGCGTCGCAGCAACTCTAACTAGCGTGAACATTGCAATCTTGGCAACCACGCGAGTCATGTTCGCTATGAGCAAGGACGGCCTCCTGCCTGACCTGTTCTGCCGCACTCATGGCATTGGTGTCCCAACAATAGCCACAATCACGGCATCCGTTCTGATGGCATTCTTCGCATCTACCGGAGGCCTAGAATTCGTGACACATGTAGCGAACTTCAACCTGTTCTTATCCCTTGGATTGGTCGTGGCCTCCGTCTTTCCTCTCAGACGGAAAAGGAGTGCTCTGAAACGTCACTTCAGGTCCAATGATCTAGTGTCCTTGGCGACGGCCTCCCTTCTGTTTGGGATGGTGCTTCTTGTGGACCGGCTAGCAATTGCGACCGGAGCTGCAATAGCCGTCTTCGGGCTGCTACTATACTTCTACAAGATATCTTCTTGGTCAAACCGGAAGTACTCTATTGCTGGCATAGGAATAGGCGGTGGATTGGTCCTATTGGGTTGCGTCGCAATCGGAGGGGGATCCATCGTCTTGTCAGTTGGTGGCCTGACCTATCAGCTTGCACCGGCGTTGACTTGGGGTGCAGCACTCCAAATCGTCTGCAGCATCGCTCCAATACTCCCTGTTAATCGCATGATGAAGATAGGTTCTCCTCTCGCAGCAGCCCCAAGCAGCATATCGCAACGACTTGAGCTGATGACAAGCAGTCTTCACGTCTTGAAGACTCTGGCGGCCATTGGGTTACTGGTTTTCGCGGCTGTCGGAGTGGGGGTGTTTTACGCGGCATTCTATGAGATTCTACAGTACCCTCTCATAGCAGGGCACTACGATGGTTATCGGTTCTTACTATCTTTATCTCTGTGGGCATCCGCACTTACCGCACTCGTCACTGGCTATCTTTTGTTTACGACGAGATACCTATTTGCTCCTCAGGGAGGCGGATAGGAATGAGTGACACGAAAAAGGGCAGCTCAGAGCCCGAAGAGAAGCAGCATGCCATGCGAGCGCGAAAGGTACATGAACGCTCGCGCCTCAAGAGAGAAGTAAGGGACGAGATTATTGAGGATTTACTCCGACTGGGCGAAGAGAGAGCCGGGCTGAGACTGGAGCTGGAACGGATAGGTGGCATTCCGCGGTCGGATATGGAAACGCGTGATAAGGCCGACAACCTCAGAGTTGAGATATCAAGGGCCATCGAACGACTGGAAAAGAAAGCATCGGGTGATGGAATGACGACTGATGGTGCTGTTCCGAAGGATGATACTGGCAAGGTAGAGTTGGAGGGAAAGATTGAACAGGCAAGAACGGCAGAGAAAAGCCTAAACGAAGCTATAAAGCACTTCGATCGCGTCGACAGAGAACTGTCCATGAAACTGGAAACACTAGAAGCGAGACGATTCGTGAGGCGAGTAGGAGCTTTCTTTGGCGGGCTCCTGATACTCATGGGTGCCGTACTGACGACGGGGGGCGTTCTTATGTTAGCGGGCGGTCCCGAGCTAAACTTCCTTTATTCTGCATTCGACACGTTCTTTGACTACCTCATGATATTCGTGGGCATTGCTCTGGTTGCCTCAGGGTTCCTTCATCAGGTGTAGTACACAGGCAGAACGCGACACCAGACTATTCCTTTTGACATGGTCTCATTGATTCAGTCTACGGCACTGGCATGATGTCTGTCATGGCACAATTGCTCATAGCGCCTTATTCCAGCGTAGTACAAAGGTATCAACAGATATCCGCTCAGACCAACGAGGACAAATGGCGCAATAGGACTGACTGTGTCCCAAAGAATGCCGCCTGTTATCGGACCTGCGAATCTTGCGGCGCCGAGCGCTGCCTCAAACCTACCGAAGCCCTCTCCGGCCCTTCCTTCATACGCCGTGCCAAACACTGAGGATATGACCACATAGGCAAGCAAGGTGGTAGTGCTCTGGATTGTGAAGAGAACTGCTATCAAGAGCAGTCCGACTCCGGCCTCAGTGATAGACCCAAGCTGTGGAATGACGGCGATGAGCAAGGCGGCGGCATTTGGTATCACCGCCAAGAGCAGAGAGGAAGACGAGCTGACAATAACCGCCGCTGCCACAATCTTCATTCTGCTCGACCGATCTGCAAGCCGACCCATTCTTCCACCAAGAAGTCCCGAAACAATCCCTCCCGGTAGATACACCAAAGCCAAGATGTGGATGTCAGGGTTGAACACGCTGATGATGAGCAGTTCGACAAAAGGCCTCATCAGCTCGGCGATGAATGTATCAAGGGACGCCGCCAGAACAAGCGCCGCGATACCCGTAGCGACAACGCCGCCAGCGCGTAGGTATGGGGACAAGCCTGCGCGAGGTCTTGGCTCAGGTCTGTGTCGAATGACAGCAAACCCGCCAACTAGGTTCATGGCCGCGTAGAACAGGAATACGTAGGACACATTGAAGAACATTAATATCAAGAATCCTGCCGGGGCTCCCGCGAGACTGCCCTTAGCGTTAGCCGCCTCGCGTCTTCCGAATGCTTCGGCCCTGTTCTCCCGAACAACCCTCTCCGATATTTCCGAATCACTACCAACTTGGTAGAAGGCCGCGCCAAATCCCCACAGCAGGCTGTTCACTATCAACGTATCAACAGAACCTAGCGCGACGGCAGCAGCCATGCCAAAGTAGGACAGCCCACGAACTGATGCCCCACCACATATGCACTCGCGCGTCCGTCCCCGAGCTGCGATCTTGCCGGCAACGGGTGAGAAGATCGCATAGCCGAGAGTCAGCATTGAGAATATCAAAGCGACTTGTACTGCTGAGGCGCCCATGTAGCCGTAAGCCACTATAGGAAGAAGGAATGATACCAGAAAGAAACCGAGGCTGCAGAAGAACGCTGAACGGTATACAGATTCTAAACTCGACCAGTCGCTGGTTTGGAGAGTGCTTTGCATTCGGGGCCACAAGGCTGGTTTTGTTGCGGAGATATATCCCTATCCAGAGGTGTCACTTGCCAACACTTATTAGAAGTGCCGAGTGCTGCTAGCCTAAATGCCTGCTTGGAGGACTAAGCATGAGTGAACACAGTCAACACCTTTGTGAGTACGCCAAACACCACGGCGTCGATGATATGAGAAGAATAGTCAAGGACCCCAAGTTCATCTGTGAGGTCTGTGGCAGAGCGGCCAACAAGAAGGAGAACCTCTGCCGACCAGTCACTCTCTAAGAGATACTGAAACCGGTCCCTCCGGTGAATGCCGTTGCTGAAGTTTGTATCACCAGGCAACGCTTGCAGCGGGCTAGCCCTTCCGGACTAGCCTCTGTATTCTTTCCTTTTGTACAGCTCTTTGTATGGCCGCGATTGAGTGACCACAGCGTATTTGACCCGGGTCTTTCATCCAATACATCGGGCGGCATCATGATTGAAGACGCCATTGCTTATGTTGACCGAACAATAGGTAGGTCCCTTCAGGATCTCAAGAGGCTCTGTCGCATCCCATCTGTGGCGGCAAAGGGCGAGGGAATCACCGAGGCCGCAGAGCTCGTTGAGAAGATGCTCAGCGAAGTGGGTTTACAAACTCGGGTATACGAAACCTCGGGCTCCCCGGTTGTCACAGGCAAAGTGGACACGGGCACAAAAAGAACTCTGCTATTCTATGATCATTATGATGTGCAGCCTGCGGAGCCCCTTGATCTCTGGGAATCGTCTCCTTACAATCCAGTGATACGAAACGGACGCATCTTTGGGCGTGGCACAGCAGACAACAAGGGCGATCTCATCTCTCGGATATGGGCGATGAAGGCGCTCAAGGAAACTGGACACAAGCTGCCAATCAACGTGAAGTTTATCGTGGAAGGGGAGGAGGAAATCAGCAGCCCGCACCTTCCTGAGTTCGCACGCGCCAATGCTTCTTTTTTGAAAGCCGATGGTGGAATATGGGAATTCGGGGGCTCTGGACCGGGAGGAACCCAAGAAGCTTGGCTTGGTCTGAAAGGCATACTATACGTACAGCTAGAAGTTCAGCTTCTCTCTCATGATGCACATTCTGCCAACGCATGCGTACTCCCTTCTGCAGCATACACACTCGTACACGCTCTCGCGTCTCTCAAGGACCAGCGTGGCCGCGTAATGATTCGGGGTTTCTATGATGGCGTAAGGCCTCTAACACCAGCAGAAGTCGAGGCAGCCACAAAGATGGACCTTCAGGAGCGCGTATTCAAAGAGCACTACGGAATCGAAGAGTTCCTGAACGGTATGTCAGGGATGGAAGTGAAAGAGGCCTATTATAACAAACCTACATGCAATATCTGCGGTCTCGACAGTGGCTGGCAGGGGGAAGGTTCTAAGACCGTTCTACCCGCGAAGGCCTCCGCCAAAGTGGACTTCAGGCTCGTCGAAGGAATGGATCCAGAAGACATTCTGAGAAAGCTTAGGCTTCATCTAGATCAGAATGGCTTCTCGGCTGTCAATATTCCTTGGCATGAGGGTTACCCTGCGGCGAAAGCACCGGTTGACCATCCGTTTGTGAAGGTGGTGGCAGCAGCTAACAGAAGGGCCTTCGGACACGATATTGACATTCATATTACATCACCGGGGTCGGGCCCGTTGTATCTGTTCAAAGACAAAGTCCCGATGGTGTCGATTGGCTGTGGAGACTTCTTTTCACGTGTCCACTCGCCCAATGAAAGCATCATGCTTGAAAACTACCAGAAGTCAATAAAGCGGATTGTATACTTGATGGATGAGATGGAGCATTTGTGAGTGCAATGCTTCTATGGCTGCGAGAGTTTAAGAGCGTCGAATCCATGTAATAGGTTTGGGGGAATCGTTGACTATGGGAGTTCGCTTTGTTATCTTCGTAATGCACAGAATTAGAGGGTGTGAGATATGATGGCGGAATACGGCAAAAGGGAGCATCCTACTTTCTATTACGCGTTCATGGGAGCTATACTAGCCCCTGTGATTTTGATCTTTGCTTCAATAGTTTATGACATATTATTCAATGGTGGTGCATTCTTTGTCGTAAACTTGTTTGGACTCGGGCTCTATGTCGTGCTGGTGTTCGGATGCGGCGTGAGATACAATCGAAGGGGCATCAATCCTGCGGCACGTGGCCCACTCGATGATACTGACAGATAGCCGCGTTACTCGAGAGTTGAAGGTTCGCATGCTGAACCTCGGAGTGGGGTGATTTCTCCCCAGTCATCCAATTACACAACGAAAGCATGATGCTTGAGAAATGCCGGAATACAACCGAGCGATTCGCGTGCATCACAGACAAAATTGGCCGTTAGTAAGACGATTCTCGTCTTCCGCTGGCATAGATAATGCCGGTCTTCGTGGGGCTGAAGCTTGTACCCGTTACTTGGAGGTCTACGGCAAGGGAGGTCGTATCTCCAGTTGTTGTTCCCACTCAACGACGAACCCGTAATCTATGCTGAGTTCCTTCGCGGGCTCAATCGCAGCATTCCACTCAATGATACCCAGTTCAGATTTCTCGTAAGGGATGGAAGGTGTTTGCAGCGAGACGGTGACTTTCTCACTGCTGCTGTACGGAATCCTGTCCACGACCTTTACCTCTATCTTCTCCTTCGCGAAGTTCTTGAATGCCAGACGATACTTGTACTCGCGTCTTCTCTTGCCCTTTGAGATACCAGCCTTCTCTGTGTCCTTCGCTAGGAGCTTCTTCTCTGCTTTGACATCGTATGCGCTTCTTGTGCCCAGACGGAACTTCTCCCTCGGTGCTATCATTGCTAGGTAGGTCTGACCAATGAAGTCACCCGCCGCATAGACCTTCGTTGGGCCTGGCAGCAATACAGAATCTCCATTGGTTATCTCGTCCTGAGCAACCACTTCTCGCATGGCATAGGCATTCCAGAAATGGAGCCGCTTACTATCATACATCTCCTCGGTAAGAGTAATGGGGTGTGGCTCGACCGTAGAGGGAATGGTAACAGTGCCCGGCAGCTCGTACATCACGGTGCCACTGATCGACTCCGTAGTCTCAGCATAGCGTTCGGCCATCTCCTCAGCGGCCGGCGGCGCCTCCTCCCCAGCCTCCTTTTCGACCATCATCATTCTATCGGCTGCCTCGCGTGGCATAGGTCGCCCAGCCCCGCCTGCTTCAGCAGCCATTGCACGAAGAACGACTGGCTGATAGACATCTATGTAGAATGGTTCAGCTTTCACTGCCTCAACAGGTCTTGCAGACGCGGTGGAAACAGTGAGGGCCACATCAGTCCATTCCTCCAAGCTCTGGTTCGAAACCATGGCGATCCTTCTAATCCGAGCTTTCTTGTCTGCGATGTCCACATCGTAATTCGGTTCCCATTCAGCATTGCTGAGCTGGTACGTGAGGTCGAGTCGGATATCTGTCTCCCCAGTTACATCGAGAGTGACCGCGACTTCTGTAACTGTCTCCGTGCGTCGCTCGCCCTGTACCCTGCTGATATTGGACTGAATTGCATTGTACTTGGCTTCAACTTCCTTCAGTTCTTCTCTTGATTCTCTGAGTTTCTTCTTGGCATCGCGCAGAAGCTCCATGGAAGCCTTGTCCATAGCAGTCATCTGATCCATCTTCGACTCCTTCGCGGCGTACCACTTGCCGAATTCGGAATAGAACTGTTTGCTTATCGAAGTCAGCTGGGCCACGCGAGACTCCTGGTAAGCTATGAGATCTGTCAGAGAAACCTTCCGTTTCTCTATCTTCTCCAGTTCTGCCTTCAGTTCCTTTAGACTTCCTGCTGGCTCGAAGGTCAGCTGCTTCTTCTTTACGTCGATTCCCCTAAGTGCCGCTGCACCAGTACCTTTGACGCGGAAGCTGTCATCTTGAGCATAGCCAGTGATATCTGAAATGATGAAGGACTGCTCTCCGGGAGTCGCGTGTGCTAGACCGGTCCTGGTCACTCTTGCTCCGTCTCGGAATACGGTCACACTCGTTACCTTTGTCTCTAGATTCGTGCTCATCTGGTTCACCTCACGGCAATGGTGGGCTTATGGTGATGCCTCGCTCCCACAGAACCTCGTAGCTGTAGTCGATTTGCCTCTTCTTGATTTGCTCGACATCGAGGCTCCACTTTATCACTCCAAGCTCACTACTCTCCGGCTGATGCTGACCCCAATTGCCCTTGACCTCGATAGATGGGTTAAGGCTGTGGGGTACTCTATCATACACCTCAATCTTGATGGGCGTCTTTCCGAAATTCTCAATCTCCAGACTATACGAGTAAGCCCTTCTCAGTTTACCGCGGGTTATGCCTGCTTTCTCTATCTCCCGGGAAGTGAGCTTCTTCTTTACCTTCACATCATAGGCAACCCGAGTACCCATCTTGAACTTCTCTCGAGGCGATATCTGTGATACGGTCGACTCGCCTATGTAGTCCCCTTCTGCATAGACCTTCACTTTCCCGGGCAATATGACTGTGTCACCGTTTGTGACTTCGTCCTGAGCTACTGGCTCTGGCATACCATCGGCATACCAGTAATGGATTGTCGACGACTTCAATTCCTCTTCGAGGAGCGTGAATGGATGCTCGTCGTTGCCAAAGGGAACCGTGACCCGGCTAGGCAGCTCATATACTGAGATGCCTGATGCGAGTTCGGAGACTTGTGCAAGCTGTTCAGAAATGACTGGCTTTGGAGCTGGTGGCGCCATAGACGGAGCTGGAGCTGCCATTGTTGCGGGCGGAGGAGGAGGTCTCATTTTCGGTGCCATCTCCTTTTTCATAGCTCGCATTCGACGGCGTTCTTCTTCGGGGTCGTAAGCTGTAATGTAGAAGGGACTGGCTTCGACTGCTTCAACTGGCTTTGCAGTGGCAGTTGAGACAGTTAGGGCTACCTTTTGCCATGGCTCTCGAGTCTGGTTGTATAGCAGAGCTACTCTCCTTAGCTTCGCCGAACCCGGAAGAAGATCTAAATCATAACTCGGGCGCCATCCTGTGTTTGCAACTTGGTAAGTGACTTCGAGCTCAACTTGTGCCTTCTTCGACACGTCGATAGTTATTTCGACTTCGAAGAAACTCTCAGTCTTCTTCTCAGATTCGATTCTTCCAAGATTCTTCTTCACTGAGTTGATTCTGTCGTCAATGTCCCTCAGTTTCTTCTCGAGCTCGCGGATTTTGCTCTTCGTTTCGACTATGCTTCGACCCGAGACTGTATCCATTTCGGTCAACTGAGAAACCTCTGCTTCACTGGCGGCGAAGAGAAGACCAAAGTTGCCAGCAAACGCCGCGTTCATGGCTTCAAGATACGACAGCCGACCGCTGAATATGGCGATTTCATCAGCTGTCGCTTCGCGTTCCGAATTGAGCTTCTTGAGTTCATCGAGCAAGGGCTTCAGGTCGCTCTTGGGTTCGTAGGTCTCCACTGTTCTTCTGACATCAATGCTCGATAGAGTAGCTGGACCCGAGCCCTTTACTCGGAAGCTGTCTTCATGCGCGTATTCCGTAATACCACCCACAAGCACCCTTTGGGTCCCGGAATCCAGTAACACCTTGCCCGTGCGAGTAACTCGGGCTCCATCCCTGAAGATGGTCACTCGCGAGATTTCCGTGCGCAGCTCTGTCAAGAAGATCCCTGACGAGTCGTTCAGGTGCCTGCATATATGCTTTCAGTGTCTTCTGAGCTGTTATTCATTGCTCAGCTTCTTTCGTTCAGCTAGTTCAGCCGTGTTACCAGGCCCGTCAGACATGTCCTAGCATCAAGTTTGCCACAGCAATGCGCTTCGATGCAAAATGGATAAAGCACTAGTGCTTCATCATGTCCATATGGCATCGGGATTTCCGGGAATTATCGTGCGAGTCTTACTTGTTGGCTTGGACTTGCCCCCTGTCGATGGCGCAGAACTTGACGATGCTGGTCACGTTGCTTTTATGGAAAGTTGTCCATCCTGCGGCGCCACCGACGCTTGCAGAATCGACAAGGTCGCTGCGGATGGAAGCGTCGAATACCAGAATTGCGGCGAAAGGTTTCCTATTTCGTCGTCTTCATGAGAATCGGGGAACAGTATTCTCGTAGAACGAATCATCGTATTTCATGACGGCGCCTCGGGCTGCACAAGGGATATAGGCTTAGCATCGCATTGTCAACATATGGCAGCTGGAGTTTCGGTTCTTGTTGTGCGCTTGGTGCTTGCGGCCTCGAACAGTCTCCCGTCCGATGAGGTATGAAGCGAGATGCATAGAAACAGTCTTCCCGCAGCCAAGTGCCCGTACTGTTCCGCCGCCTACATTTATGAAATTGACAGGATGGATGCAGACGGAAGCGTGGAATGTAAGAACTGCGGCAGAAGATTCGAGCCCGACCATGAGCCTCAGGATGGTGTCGAGAGTCAGGAGGTTGTCACTATCTGCCCCTTCTGCAATGCCATTATGGATAAGGGGTACATCGTCGGCGCCGGAGGCATATACTGGAACAAGGATGTGCCCACCATTACCGGTTTTCGCCGCTATTCTGCGTTTGGAGCGAGCTTGGGCCCTACGTCCGATTGGAATGTCTACTTCTTCCGGGGGCCCTGTCCGCACCTGCCTGCACTCAAATGTCGTGCTTGTGGCAGAATAGTGATTGAAGCACCAGAGGATAAGAGTATGGTCTTCACATGGAGGGAGAAGTGTCCTTACTGCGACGCTGTCTATTCGTACTCGCGCGACAAGGTCGATGTGAATGGGACTTTAGCATGCCAAAACTGTGGCAGGCGATTCCGGCTATCGTCTGTTCCGTGAACATCGTTAAGGCACGTAGTGAGCGTGTGTATATCTTAACTGGAAAGGCAATGGTTGAGAGTCTCTGTTATCAATTTGCCGCGTAACATCTCATGGGCTGCCGTGCTTGAAAGGCTTTGGACGCCTAGGCCGGTCTCATGAGTGAGTCTCAATCCTAATGGGATTCAGTACAGGTGACATGCCACTTGATGGCCATTCCCGAGGTCTCGCAGTTCAGGTTCTTCTAGAGGGCATCTTTCAAATGCGCTCGGGCACCTGGGGTTGAACCGGCACCCTGGCGGAGGATTGATTGGACTGGGAATCTCACCTTGCGGGATAGCCGCGGGTTTCTTGATTCTCGGGTCTGGTACGGGAATAGCAGACATCAAACCCTTTGAGTAAGGATGAAGAGGATTCTCGTAGATACTGTTCTTGTCAGCAATCTCGACAATCCTCCCAAGGTACATGACTGCTATCCGGTCGCACACATGACGTGCTGTGGCAAGATCGTGTGAGATGAACAGATAGGTCAGGTTGAACTCTCTCTTCAGGTCCATCATAAGGTCCAATATCTGGGCCTTGATTGAAACATCGACCATAGCCACTGGCTCGTCAGTCACTATGAACTCGGGGTTCAATATGATTGCTCTGCCAAAGACAACCCTCTGCCTCTGGCCGCCGCTCAGCTGGTGTGGCAGTCTATCATAGAATGTTTTCGCCGGTGACATTCCCACTCTTTCTAAGACTTCCTCGGCTTTCTCTCTCCTTTCCTTCGGTGTCCCAATGCCTTGGAGTCTCATGGCATCTGCGATTGCGTTGCCGACTGTCATTCGAGGGTTCAGGGATGAGCTCGGGTCCTGAAATGTGAGCTGAAGCTTGCGCCTCATGACTCTCATCTCCTCGCTGCTCAGCAAGGAGATGTCGGTTCCGTCGAACAGTATCTTTCCCTCTGTCGGCTTCAGCAGTCTCACGCATAGTCGACCTATTGTTGTCTTGCCCGATCCACTTTCGCCAACGAGGCCGAGAACCTCGCCTCTTTCAATCTCAAATGAAACGTCATCTACTGCTCTGACATACTGACTCTCCTTTGAGAGGAGAGCGGCGGCGAAGCCTTTCTGAACTGGGAAGTACTTCCTGAGGTGGTCCACTTGTATGAGCGTCATCTGCTAGTCTCCTGTATACTGATTGCAGGCCACAAGTCCTCCAGTACTACTTCGAACAAGCAGAGGTTCTATCCTCCTGCATGTGTCCTTCATTTGTGCACATCTGGGACCATAGGGGCATCCAGAGATCGGCTGAATAAGGTCCGGCGGGGACCCGGGAATGCAGCAGAGAGTTTTCTCTGGCTTGGTGACGTCGGGTACTGATTCCAGCAGTGCCTTGGTATAAGGGTGCTGAGGACGTTCGAACAATGCGCCCGTATCGGCAACCTCGACGATTCTCCCGGCATACATGATTGCGATGCTATCTGCAGTCTGGGCAAGTACACCCAGGTTGTGAGTGATGAGCATCATCGTAAGGTTGAACTTCTCCTTGAGCTGAGCCATCTGCTGAAGGATTTGTGCCTCGACTATAACATCTAATGATGTAGTAGGCTCATCGGCGATAAGCAGCCGGGGTCGAAGTGCAAGTCCCAACCCAATCATGACTCTTTGGCGCATCCCTCCGCTGAACTGATGAGGATAGTCGTCGACACGTTCCGGCAGAATGCCAAGGTTCTCAAGTATCTCCTTGGCCCTCTCTATTGCCTCGGCCTTCTCCATGGTCGGGTAATGAGCCTTCACGAGCTCCACGAAGTGACTGCCAATGGTCTTCATTGGGTTCAGGGATGTCATAGGATCTTGGAAAATGTAGGCCATTTCCTCTCCGCGGAGGGCCCTCATCTCGTTTTCAGAAAACTCCATCAGATCCTTCGGACCTTTGCCGATGAAGCCCCCCTGATACTCGATGTCCCTGTCAATGTCAAGGATGATGCTGCCGTTTACTATCCGCCCAGGATACGGTACGAGTCGCATTATCGCCCTGCCGAGTGTGGACTTGCCACAGCCCGATTCGCCTGCCAATCCAAGTGTCCTGTTCTCTTCGAGTTCCAGCGACACGTTATTGACACCGCAGGCCGTTCCTCTTCGAGTTTTGTAGGTCACTGTCAGGTCTTGGATGTTTAGAACTATCCCCAATGCGGTCTCACTCCTTGAGCTTGGGTGTAAGGACTTCGTTCAACCCTTCCCCTGCAAGGGTAAATCCAAGGGCCAGCAACACTATCATGAGACCAGGGAACGCAATTACCCACCATGCGCCGGTTATTAGCTGCGTTCGTCCGAAAGTGAGATCCCAGCCCCAGTCAGGCACATTTACTGGAAGGCCGAGCCCGACAAAGGTGAGGCCTGCCTCGGTCAATATGGCATCTGCGAAATTGATAGTCATGACAACAACGGCTGAGGGCAGAAGGTTCGGCAGTATGTACCTGAACACAATGTCTCGGCTTCGGGCTCCCATAGCTACTGCGGCTTCGACATATGGCAACTCCTTGATTGTCAGTACCTGACTCCGTACAACTCTGAAATAGGATGGAATGTAGACGACTGCGATGGACAGGGCCATGTTGATTACACCGGGCCCAAGCATCGCTGAAATGGCGATTGCCAAGACGAGGCCCGGAAATGCGTATATGCTGTCCATTACGAGAGATGCCGCGCGGTCTGCGACTCCACCCCTGTACGAGGCAGCGAGCGCCAAAGGTACGCCAATCGAAAAGCATACTATAACAGATAAGATTGCCACTTGAAGCATGATAGATCCCCCTGTCAGGACCCTGCTCAGAAGATCCTGACCTAGCGACGTTGTTCCAAGGGGATAGGCAAGCGACGGTGGTGATAGTATCGGGCCCACATTAATCTTAGTGGCCAAGAAGGGCGATATCCAGGACGAAATCACTGTCATATAAGCCATTGAGAAGACTATCAGTAATCCTGCTTCTGCGATGTAGCCCGCTGACCCACGCACCTTGAGTATCGGGTACCCCTCAAGGATTAGAAGCATGATGACTGCAACGAGGAAGCCCCCCAGAATTACTGCGACCGAAAAGGCGCGAGCCACGGTGGGGATTGCGGACAGAGCCCATAGAACAACTTCCGCACTGGTAACGAGAAATACGGCTGCACAGATAGTGCGACCTTCCATGCGCTTGAGTCGGCCCGCTGCTACGCTTCGTTTCTGAAGCTTGTACGCGACCTGAAATACAGACGCGATAACCACTGTGCCCACAACGGCTTGCAGTCCCAGTTCACTATTCGAGGATAGGGCAACAATTAGCAGACCGACAATGACAGAGAGCGAAAGACCTGTCACAATGAAAAAGCCGACCCACCAACGAAACGAACGACTCTGAAGGTCTCCGCTGACTGACTTTAGGCTTAGGAAGATGCCGTGAATAGATGTGTCACTGCTCATCGATGGACCTCCTATAGTCTGATTCGTGGGTCGAGGTACGCATAGAACAGGTCGACCACAAGGCTCACGAGCGTCACAAGAACTCCGAAGAATACGACAATCCCTTGAACCGCAGTATAGTCACGCGAATTGATGCTATCAACGAGGAAGGTCCCAAGGCCCTGCCAGTTGAAAGTCGTCTCTGTGAGGACTGCCCCTGCCAAAAGGGCCGCGAACTGTAGACCTATCATCGTGAGAATGGGCAAGAATGCATTCTTGAAAGCGTAGCTCATTGTTACGACGTTCTCAGGGAGACCTCTAGCCTCTGCGGCCACGACAAAGTCCATCCTGAGAGTTTCAAGCATATTCGTACGAGTCAAGCGAACAAAGATGCCGCACAAGACAGTCCCGAGTGTGACAGATGGCAATATCAGACACTTGAGTGACACAACGAAGGCGAACAGGTTTCCGGTCAGGAGACTGTCAATCGTGTACAAGCCCGTTATTGTTGGAGGCTGATAGGCTAGAAATGCATTCTCAAATCGTCCGCCGCTTGGAACCCAATGTAGCCATACTGCGAAGATTATCTGGAGCACAGAGCCTAGGAAGAAGACAGGAATCGCATATGTGATGATGCCAAAAAGGCGTATTGACGTATCTGTGGCCGATCCGTATTTCTTCGAGGACTTGATGCCGAGCGCAATGCCAAAGAGAACTGCAAACAGCATGGAGTAAATTGCCAGCTCAAGTGTAGCAGGAAACCTGGTCACTATGGCATAGACTATGGGGGTTCGGCTTGATCCCATCGACACGCCGAGGTCAAGGCGGAACAGGGAAGCAAGGTAGTTGACGTATTGCTCCCATATTGGCAAGTCAAGACCGAACTCGTGGCGGAATGCCGCAAGGACAACGGGATCGACGTGTTTCTCGAAATGCAGAGAGGCCGGGTCACCGGGCACGATTCTGAGTATGATGAAGACCAGTGTAACGAGCAGCATAATCATTGGTATGGTCAATAGGAGACGGCTAACGACGTAGGATCTTAGAGTCACGAGGTTCACCTTTCTGGGAAAGAAAACGTTGTGCTACCAAGCTGTCCCAGATAGTAGTGGTTCTTAAGCCCTACGGATAGAGCCACCGAACCGTCTACTCAGCTTGGTAGCACTCTTCAACCATTGTATGTGGAATACTGCGTACTTACCCTCTATACAGGAGCCAGTTGCGCCAGTTGACAGTTATGTCAAAGACTATGCCCTTTATGTCGAGCTTAGTCACAGCCTCAGTGCTCTTCTGCCAGAGAGGCACAACCGAACATTCAGAGGCCTGCAGATCCTGCAGAGCAGTATAGTTGCCAAGACGGCCTGCACTCGTTGTCGCACTTCGAGCATCTGTCCAGTACTTGTTCATGTCGATACCGCCTTGTGGATGTGTGCTGTCGTAGTCCATGTTCAACCAAGCCGCAAATGGCAGGAAGCCGTAGTTGTCGGGGTCCACGAAGTCTGGGTACCATCCGTACACGAACACCGGCATTGTTCCGTTGTCTCTAAGGCCCTTGTAGGTACCCCAGTCCACTCCATGAAGATTGACATCTATTACGTTGCTCTCTTCGAAGTCGGATTCATAGACCAAGGCTTGTTGAGCACTTGACGGATAGTGTCCTGAGCTCTCGTACCAGAAGTCTATGACGAGGTGATTCGTGGCATTGTACCCGAATGGCGCTAGAAGGCTAGCTGCATATGTATAGTTGGCTGTGCCATACTTCGCGAAGGAGCTCTTGTGATACGCCATTCCGTTCGGGATTATGCTGTACAGCGGGTCGGCCGTACCACGGAACACAGTACTGCAGATGTTAGTCCTGTTCAGGCAGGCAGCAACAGCTATCCTCACATCCGTCTCGTTGAATGGGTAGATTCTCTGCTGGAAGCACATATACTGAATCTGTGCTCCTATCCCTTTCCACACCTTAACGCTCGTGTTGTTCTCGAAGGCTTGGACCTGCTCAGGCAGCAACTGCCTGTATGCAATGTCGATCTCGAGAGCAGCCATGGCCGTGGCCAACGATGTAGCATCGGTGTACTTCTTTATGATGATTTCAGTATTCTTCGGAATACCACCTGTTACGTTCCAGTAGTAGGGGTTCTTCTTCAGCCATACCTCCTTGTCGATGGTTCCCGAACGATCCCACTTCTCAAGCACATACGGTCCCAGTCCGCAAGACGTACTCCCGGCCAAGTTTGTGCCATTGTACATGATGACTTGCTTCATCGGAGCACGCACTGGATCCACTATGTAGGATGCAGCACAAGCCAAGAGCTGCAAGAATGGTGCAAATGCAATCTTGAGGTTGAACCTGACCTTGTAGGTTTCCAGTATGGTGACGTTCTTTATTATACCCTGGTAGTCCATGTTTAGCTGTGGGCCGTCTGGTTCGTATAGACCCACGCCTGTCAAGTTGCAGTTCCTATCAAAGGTGTACTTGACACAGGTCGCATTGAAGGGTCTGACACCATCGTAGGTCACACCAGTTCGCAGCTCAAAGTCCCAGATTTTACCCTCGCCACTCATAATCCAATCCGTCGCTAAGGCAGGGATTATGTCAGAGGCTCCAGCCTGCGATCCGGGTCTTATGTCAACGAGCCCCGCGCTGAGGCACGTTATGAGTTCCCAGCCAAAGTAGTCATAGGCTAGGGCCATGTCCAGAGCCGCCTCGACAGAGTCGGTAGTACCTATGACAATGGTTACACTAGCAGGAGGTGCTAAGAAATAGTACGCACCTGCCGCTCCGGCGATGACCACTATTATGACCACAATCGCTGTCATTTGATTTTTCTGCACTTATGGAAATCCTCCATTAGTAACCAAGCTTAACCAGCGCAATCGCAAGGCAATTGCGGTGTGTTCACCACTCTTAGCTCCACTTGTATATAAGTAGTTCCAACTCATCAACGTAGATGGGAGGACGAATCGTTCCCATTGATGTGCAGGAGTCCAGGTCTACTTGAGCGAGGCTGAACGCTCGTCAATGATTCGCCGTATCATGCGCTTGAAATCAGCAAGTGGCATTGGCCCTAGGTCTTCATTTGTGCGAAGTCTGACAGCCACCTGTTCCTGTCCCGCCTCTCTCTCTCCAACTACAAGTTGATACGGAACTTTCTCATGTTGAGCAGTCAT
The DNA here is from genome assembly GCA_003345555.1 of Candidatus Thorarchaeota archaeon. Taxonomy (GTDB): domain Archaea; phylum Asgardarchaeota; class Thorarchaeia; order Thorarchaeales; family Thorarchaeaceae; genus OWC5. The sequence continues at coordinate 16,403 of PRDJ01000012.1, read as the reverse complement.
TATCTTCTTCTGCATTCTCTCAGGTGCATCGTCCAGCTCTGCGCGTATTCCCATGTCCCGAAGCTCGGCAACGACTCTGCGGCAGTACTCAGTCTGCTTGTCTGTGACTGGAATGAGTCTTGCTTGGACAGGAGCCATCCAAACCGGAAAGGCACCCTTGTAATGCTCTATTAGAACTCCGAAGAACCGTTCTAACGACCCCATAAGGGCCCTGTGCAGCATGATTGGCTGATGCTCTTGGCCATCTTCTCCGACGTAAGTTATATGAAATGCCTCTGGAAGGTTGAAGTCAACCTGAATGGTCGTGCATTGCCAAGCCCTGCCCAGAGTGTCCTTTATCTTGATGTCAATCTTCGGACCGTAGAACACGCCCTCCCCGGGGTCAATCTTGTAAGGCAGATTCGTCTTCTCAAGTACGCTCTTGAGTGCACTAGTTGCCTTCTCCCAGTTCTCGTAGGTACCCACATGGTGGTCCGGCATAGTGCTAAGATAGATGTCGTATTCCGAGAAACCACAGGTTCTGAGTATCTCCAAGTTCAAGTTGAGGATGTTAACGAGTTCTGACTCGAGCTGCTCGGGGGTAACTATGATATGAGCGTCATCTTGAGTGAATCCTCTGACTCGCATTAGACCATGCAATACTCCTGACCGTTCGAATCGGTAGACGGTTCCAAGTTCAGCCCACCTCAACGGTAGCTCCCGGTAGCTCCTCTTCCGCATCTTGTACATCTGCAGATGGAAGGGGCAATTCATCGGCTTGAGTTCGTAGTCCTGTCCCTCAATCTCCATTGGTGAATACATATTCTCTCGGTAGAATTCCCAGTGATGGCTGGTCTTCCACAAGTCAAGCTTAGCTATATGGGGCGAGTAGACAACTTGATACCCTGCTTTGAAATGGGCCGATTTCCAATACTCCTCCAAAGCCATCCTGACTGCTGCACCCTTCGGCATCCACAGAACAAGGCCTGCTCCTATCTCATCGGACAAATGGAAGAGCTCGAGATCCTTCCCTAGCTTGCGATGGTCTCTCTCCTTAATCTCTTCGAGTCTCTTGAGGTATTCATCGAGTTCATTCTTGGATGAGAATGCGGTTCCATAGATTCGCTGCAGCTGAGGGTTCTTCTCATCGCCTCTCCAGTAGGCGCCCGATGCCTCAAGGAGCTTGAAAGCATTGGCCGGTATCTCCTTGGTGCTTTCGACGTGAGGACCCTTGCAAAGGTCTGTGAAGGTATCGCTCGTATAGGTGGAGATGGTCTCTCCCTCGGGAAGTTCATCAATCAGTTCGAGCTTGAACTTCTGGTTCTTGAAGGCTTTTCTTGCTTCAGCTCGTGACAGTTCTTTCCTGACGAACTTGATGTTGCCCTTGACGATTCTTCTCATTTCCTGCTCTATCTCATTAAGGTCTTCAGGAGTGAGTGCTCGCGGCAGAAGAAAGTCGTAGTAGAACCCTTCTTCAATGGCTGGCCCTATTCCCAGTAGCGCGTCCGGGAACTTCTTTAGCACTGCTTCTGCCATGACATGAGACAGCGAGTGTCTAAGCTTGAGGAGCTTCTCGTCCATGTTGACCAAGCCCTAATTGCTGGTGTCTGATGACGCGTTGTTAACCGTTCAAAAGTGTTTGGTTCAACCCGAAATACCCATTGTTGGCCAGTCGGTCGCATCAAGGGTGAACCTGTTTTCCTTTCCTCATTGCCACCAAACCAAGCACGATTAACGCCGCAAGGGAAATGACAATCAGTACCCATTTGGTGACTGTCATGATTGCAGCTGTCATTATGATTCCATCTGAGAGAAGGGGGAATGTGGCAAGCTGTGTGGCAATTAAGCAATTTTCGGCATAGTCTGCCATGGCGGCAAATATAGGAACAAACACAATTACTCTGAGCCTGCTTGGTCCAGATGATACTCTGTTGACCAATCTCACAAGCGCAAGGACAATGGTGATACCATAGGTAGCTGGAAAGAAGGAATCAACAACTTGGTGGTAGGTGTATAGGAGACGGCCGGTGTCACCTAAGGCTGCGAACAGCTGATTGACATCCATTGGAGTATAGAATAGGCGCAAGTCGAGAATCGGCAGGCCACCGCTCAAAGCCATCATCTGCGGCTGGATCACGGCCATCAATATGACTCCGAGGACGATAACCAATAGAAGACCCAGTAAGACGTTTCGAACCGTCGCAATTGTGGTCAGTCTCTTGCTCCATTGCATGATGTCGGAACCTTCTGACGATGTTAATTGTCGACCTCGTGTATCGGCCCATAAGGACCTTTCGACGGGCCCGGGCAAATGGGGCGGTTCGTAAGTGGAATCTTGAAAAGGTACTAGGGTCAGTTCCAATCCATCACCACGACGGAACCAAGAAGACTTTGGTACGAGAGCTGGCTCGCATAGGTTTCAGAAACGCGTTGCGACGGAAGAGAGTAGCCGCTGTCACGGTGATGTCGATTGCCATCTCGGTGAGTCTTCTTTATACTGCTCTCTCTGCCAGCAGCAGCCTAGAGAACAGCGCCAACCTCTTTCTGAAAGCAACACTCTCCCCTGTAGACATATCGGTGTCAGCTACGAGGTGGGGGCAGCCGATTACTACACAAATGAGGTCAGACATACTTAGTGGACCCAGTGTGATGAGAGCGATTCCCAGAATAGAGGAATATGCTACGTATGAGAATCTCACCAGCGGAATCTACGTATTCCTGGTGGGCCTCGACCTGCAAAGTGAATCTGGCATAGGCAGTTTGAACGCAACAGCTGGTTCTCTTGACATCTCAGGCGACGGGTGCTTTCTGACAATGGACGCCATCGAGTTGTTGAATGTCTCGTTGGGCGATCTTCTCACATTACACACAAGTGCTGCCGCTGCTTTCTTCAACATAACAGGTTACGGTCTCGCCATTGACAAAGGAGTCATCGGCCCTGTGGTTTTCATATCGTTAGAGCGAGCATGGGAGATCTACAGCATAAGATACGAAGCACACTCCAGTAACAAGTTACTGATTGAGCTCTATGATGTCTTTGCAGCACCCGCCGCTACAGACTACATAAAGGCAGTGTGCGGCGAGGGTTTCACGGTCACCAATCTCAAGGTCTATCCCCTGAAGCTTTCATCACTGTTCCTTAGCCAAGCGCAGACAGTTCTGCTAGCACTTGTAGCTGTGTCATCTTTCACAGCAGTGTTCAGGGTATTCTCCTCATTCGCGATGATATTCAGTCAGCGGCGCTACGAGACTGGCGTGGTCCTTGCTTTCGGGGCTTCGAGATCAAATGTTCTGGTTCTTCTTCTTGCAGAAGTCGGCACAATCGGTATCGTCGGAGCCGCATTGGGCATCGGCCTTGGTCTCGTGATTGGCACTGTTGTCCTCAACTTCCTAGTCCTTCTCGCTCGAATCACTTATGTCGGTATTATGAGTCAATACTTCAGGAGTCTTGCGACCGTAGACCCTCTCAGTGTGATTATAGCTTGTCTGTTTGGTATTGCCCTGACCTTAATGGCGGGCTACTTGCCAGCTTGGCGCGCATCTAGGGAGTCCGTTGCCACTAGTCTCGGGTCGGGAGCCCTGCCCCCTGCCGGGGCTGGCCGCTTGCTCTCTAGGTCAGGTCGAAAACGAGTTCGGGCGGCTGTGGGCACCGTCGCTGTCTCGCTTACATCCATTGTTGCACTACAAGCAGTCTCTGATTTTCTCGATTTGCACATCATTGAGATAGCCTCAATTCGCATACTCTCGATTCCGGCGCTAATCCTGTTAGTAGCCGCCCTTTCACCGAACCTTGCAAGTTCTCGCAGGTTTCTTTGGCCTGCCGTGGTAGGCGCATCGGAGGTCGTGAGGATCCTTTCGAGTAGGAATCTGAGACGAAACACCCTTGCAGGCCTAGTAGTATTCAACCTGTTTGCCTCTTCCACTGTCCTATATTTCGCATCCACCAATGTTGGATATGTGATAACGGAATCATGGAAGAGGAACATTGCGGGACAGACTACGTCTGCGAATGTAGTTGTCTACATGAACCCACCTGCTGACTTAGAGATTATATCAGAAATCCAGAGTATTCCCAACATCACGACTGTTGTCCCAATGAATCAGGCCCTAGAAATCATATGGCATTCGTCGCTGTTCGGAGATGGCCTTCTCATGGGAGCTGAGCCCCATGGTTTGGAGCGGCTGGCGTCGCTAGGAATTCTTCAGTCTGTCAATCTCACGCGCGGTTTGGATGTCATCTTGGAACCAATGTCCTGTGCAGTATCAGAGTATGCGGCTAACTTTCTTGGTCTCGGTCTTGGAGATACTGTGCATGTAGGTGCCATTGCGAATCTGACGGTCGTCGCAATAAGCGAATCAGCAGTGCCAGTCTTCATGCTCTCGACCGTAGAGCCGACCTTTGTTATAGTGAGCATGGAGACTTGGGGCATCATTCGAGGAGAACCATTCAAGGCTGGCAGTCTGCTTATCGAGTCCACTGATCCCGCGGCAGTCATCAAGGAGCTCTTCTCGGTGCCGGGCGCTTACCCCGTTCTGGTCTCGATTCTTGAGGCCGATTATGTGTCAGCTCTGCGTTCAATCGAGATACTCATTGATGCCTCGTTGATATCGCTTTTCGCATCTGCGTTAGTCAGTGCTTTAATCAGTAGCTGGGTTGTCTCATCATCACGCCGAAGAGAACTTGGAATGCTCGCATCCCTCGGCATGAGGGACAAAGAGATTGCACGGACACTTGCAGCTGAGAGTTCAGTTCCTATGATATCCGGAGTGATTTTAGGGTGCGCCGCCGGCATTGGAGTTGAGCTCGCACTGAGAAACTTGGTGATTCACTTCAGTGGCGGCCTCTTTATCATAGCTGACTTTAGGACTCTCTTCTTGGTTGTCCTCTCCCTCATTGCATCACTCCTCGCTGTATACTACGTGACGAAGAGAGCGGTCAATACAGACGTTGTTCGCCTCTTGAGGGAGGCCGGCCGCAACAGGTGAGCGAGCACTGCGGAAAAAAAGAAGAGCAAGTGGGGCAGGAAAGCCCCACAGCTAAGTCTTACTTGACTTTCTCGAAGTCTTCCTTGGAAGCACCGCACATGGGGCATACCCAATCATCCGGCAGTGCCGAGAACTTAGTGCCAGGCTTGATCCCGCCATCGGGGTCTCCCTTGGCCTCGTCGTAGATGTAACCACAGACTTGGCACTCCCATTTCTCGAACGCACCGGCTGGCGTAGGGGCCGGAGCGGGAGCTGGCTTTGCCGGAGGGGGAGCTGGCTTCGCTGGGGCAGCTGGAGCTGGCTTTGCAGGGCTAGGAGCTGGCTTCTTCGCTTGCCCAGGAGGGGTCTTCTTTTCTGGTTTCTTAGGCATTACGAAATCTCCTATTGTTCGGAAATCTAGAACGGTTTCTTGGGTCGTCCTATAAACACGGGCTGAGCGCAGTCGCAATAAAAGGCTTCGCGTAGGTCGTCCTGAAGTGCCAAATTCGGGTTCATTTGGGCAGATTCGACCCATACTGTATCGATTGGGACATCTCGGAGGAAAACATGAGAGGTCATCAGTTCCAGACCCCGGCTACAACTAGGAGTGTGGGCGCCTTCGTGCTAAGCATATCACCAGGGCCAGCGCGGCCGCACACCCTAATACCACGATTGAGTACTCGACAGGCCAAGCTTGCCAGCCACTCTGCCCCTCGATTCTGATCTCGTGACCGAATTCTGAAAACGTATATCTCGCCGTTCCTGTCCAGTTACTGGGGTGAGCCGGGTCAAAGCTGCTCAGAGTTGTGTTGAAGTATATGCAGATCGCTGGCATGTCAAGGAACAAACCTGTATCGTTGGCTCTTACTGTATAGTTGATTACCCAGCTCTCACCTAGTGCCAGTGCGTCTTTGGTCCAGTAGTAGGGACGTTGGCCATCGAAACCTGAGCTGACGCCATCCAAAACCTTGATGTCGTAAGCTGTCTCATTTCCAAAGTTGTGTACCTCTATCGTGAAATTCGCGTTCTGCCCAAGAAGCAATGACCCACTGTCAGTGTGCTTGGCCACAATAAGGTACGGTCCGTCGAAAGCAAGTCTCTGGAGATCTAAATCAAAGACAGTTCTCAAATCATCTGCCGACATCCCCGTGAACTGGCCAGTGCTCGATTCGTAGTTTGTGGCAAAGACAAACCCTGTGCCAGCAATGAGGGGCGAGCCAAGGTCAACCATCAGGTATGGCGTAATGTGTTCCTGCAGGTTGGTAACATTGAGGATAGCATGCAGGCTGCCTTGTATTGCAGTGAGATTACCGCCCGCCATGGTACTCCATAACGCTCCCAGCACGATGTCCCAGTGCTTTTCGACAAAGGCGGCCAAGCCTTCCTTGGTTCTTGCTTCCGAAGGCATATCGATATTGCCGATGTCATGGAGCGCCTGCTCCAGTCCTTGGATGAAGGGGTTCAGATAGCCTAGTGTCTCGGACGGGGAAGTGTAATGGTCTGCCTCCAGTATGTCCAGTATTCTGTAGCTGTCGAAGTACTTGACAAAAGCCTCTGCTATTGCACCAACGGGACTCTCTTCTGCGACTGAAGGGTCAATCAGGTCGATTAGTGTGTCTGGAGTCAAGCCAGCTCTCCTCATTATTGCTGCTAGGGTGTCGTAATTTATGTCGATGACGGGGGATGTTAATGTGGAGTAGTCAAGGGCAAGCAGTAATGCCTTGAGATCCAAGGGGAAACCGCCTCCTCCCCAGATATCTTCGAGCAATTGATCAAGAGTGTCAGCCTGAATTGTGCCAATCTGCGAATTCAGATCCAGTGCAAGCTGTTTGGGAATGGAGCCGAGGAGCATGAGCACCGTCTCGGCCACGCTCATGTTTGCAGGAATAACGAATCCTCCGGGCAGCGAGATATTGGTGGGATTGGGAAATTCGTTGTCAACAGACAGCCATGACGAAGGCAGCCCGTCGACGGTCAAGTGCCCCGGTGCTTCGGCGCCAACCATCGAGACGGCCGCAGCAGTAATGTCCTGCTGCATCTTGTTCATGATGGCAGAAGAATAGCCCACGTCGCTCTTGAGAGAGTAACTTTCTTCGCCCGGTCCCGGCATCACTTGATTCAGCTTGTTGAATGCTGCTACGCCGGCAATGACCGATTGAACTCTCCCTTCGAGATCCGGATGCGCGGACCTAATCAAAGGTCGAACGTGTTTGAGAAGCATGTCGACAACCGAACCCCGAGAGTCGTAATCTGGGAGAGAGTAGCAAGACATGTATCCCTCGGCTGCGATTGTCGCCAAATCAGGCCATTTCGGCGCACCGACGAGATTCATGAACCCACCAAGGGCGGCAAGGCGCTGTCTAAAAGCACTCGTAACGGCGCTGCCTTCCTCATTCATGAATAAGCCAACGTAAGTTAGCCAGTAACCCTTACCGTAACAGTCCACCCCGGGAGCAAGACTGAGGTTGAAGTAGAAATGCTCCTGTGACTCGATCATCATGAGTCTCTCAAGATCGATTGAAAGAGCTGTTTGATAGACTGACACTGCTTCTTGCGCTAGAGTTATGGCTTCATTCTGCGTTAGATTCGCGAATGCTGCATCTGCTCGATTGGCGGGACACACAAACACAGGCTCAATCTGGAGCTGCATCACTGCCATCGGTCCGTCGATTACGCCGTTGGGGAAGATGGTCTTTCCGAGAAGCACGAAGGCAATCTCCGCCACATATCCGCTGTCGAACGCAAGTTGGTGATTGACAATTGCCTCTAAGGCCTGTACAGAGGGATAGCCATAATGAGTTCCGTTCTGCACCGAGGCAATCATGTTGTGTACGCCTCCCCAAGGGTCAATGAGGGTTTCCATCAACTCAATCGCAGCTGGGCCAAGCGTTGAACCGGATTGTAGTGATGTGCCAAGGGTTGTCAATTGTAGTTGTGCGAAACCTGCTGCCGCGCTAGAAAACAAAAGGCAGGCACTCAGGAATACTGCTGGAAGTAAGTGCCTCACTGCAAAGGCTGCGGTGACTTCGCTTCTGTGGGCTATCCTGCGGTTGGGATGCCGTCGCCCTTTGGTCAATCTATCACGAGCACAGGGCAACCGAGTCGATGGCATATGAAGATATGCCGAACACACGCAAACTGAATCGGATCGGCAACACACGGAATTGTCTCTTTCAATTCACCCTATGTCCAACAGACCCGGTTGATACGGTTGATGACAAACGTGAGAAAAAGAGAAGGGTCAGCGCGCCGTCACGAACGACGCGCGACCTGGGTATGCACTAGAGGGACTACCCTCTTCTTCTAATGACGAGCAAAGCCACGCCCAACACTGCGACACCGCCAACGCCAGCGACTACGTAGAGAGTGGGGATGCCGAAGAGTGTAGACGGCCACCAACTTCCGCCCTCGACAAGTATCTGGTAGCCTATTGCTGAAAGAGTGTATCTGGCACTGCCGGTCCAGTTCTCTGCAGCAGCTGGGTCAAAAGTGCTCAAGCTCTGGTTGAAGTAGACGCAAATGGCAGGCATGTCCATGTAGAGACCTGCGTCACTTGCCGTGACCTGATAGTCAAATAACCAGGTTTCACCTGCGGCCAACGTGGACTTAGTCCAGTAATAGGGCCTTTCTCCGTCTAGACCCGCGCAAATGCCGTCAAGAACCTTCACGTCGTAAGCAGTTGCGTCACCATAGTTGTGCACTGTAATGTTGAAGGTGACAATCTGTCCTTCTGTGACGGTTCTCGTGCTGGTACCCTTGACGATAGCCAAGTACGGGCCGTTAATGTCGAGTGACGCGGGGTCAGCTTCGAAGCTGAGGCTCAGATCACTAGTTGACAAGGGGAACAATGTTGTTCCATTGAAGTTGACTGCAAACTGGAAGCCGAGGCCAGCGATCAGTGAGGAACCAAGATCTGCCATCAAGTACGGAGTGATATGTTCCTGAAGGTTTGTTGGGTCGAGGATGTTGTGAAAAGCACTCTTGACTCCTGGCAGGTCATTGGCAGCCATTGCCGTCCACAGAGCCTGCAACACAATACCCCAATGCTCCTCAACGAAAGTAGCTATCCCTTCCTTGGTCGTGAATTGGGTAGTCACGTCGAGGCCGCCGAAGTCGTGCAGAGCTTTCTCGACACCGCCAATGAAGGTGTTCAAGTATGCCGCGAAAGCAGGAGCGTTGGCATAGTTGTCGGCTTCGAGAATGTCCAGGACGTGATAGCTATCGAAGTATCCCACAAAGGCTTTGACCAAGGCACCAACTGGCGACTTGGCTGCGAGAGTTGAATCGATCTTGCTGACTAGAGTATCCGGTGTCATCCCAGCTCTTCTCATCATGGATGCCAACAGATCGTAGTTCATCTCTGTTACTGGAGTTGTAAGTGTGTAGTTGAGAGCCAGGACCATATCCCTGAGATCTATCAATAGGCCCGGCGAACTCCAGAAGTCGGCGATGAAATCAAGCATCGTGTTGTTGAGTCCGCCAATGCCTTCGTTCACGGATAGCGCGCCCTGCCGGGGCAGGTATGAGAGTACCATACGGATAGCGTCAGAAATGGTGCTGTTTGCTGGAATGGTGAAATCGCCAATGGTAACATTGGCTGGCAGTTGGAACTGGTCGTTGACTCTTAGCCACCCGGCCGGTATGCCATACATAGTGAGAGAGCTAGGTGCCTGACCTCCAAAAGCCAAGATTGACATGGCACTGCTGTCTTGCTGCATCTTGTTCTCAATGTTTCCGGTGTAGCCAACATGTGTCTTCAGTGAATAAGTCTCATTGCCATCCACTGCTGTGACATACCCGGGGTAGTTGAAGGCTGCACCCGCAACCACCAGCGACTGGACTGTCTGAGTGTCATTGACATTTCCAGATCTGATGTAGGGCTTGCCTACGCTGCCGAACATGTTCATAACCATTGGATAGGATGTTTCATAATGTGGCATGAAATGGTGCGGGATGTAAGTCTCCACTGCCGAAGTGAGTAGTTCGGGCCAGTTGGGTGCTCCTAAGAGGGACATTACACCGCCCAGACTGGCTAGTCTGGCCAATAGGGCATTCATTGCGGCTATACCTTGGTCAGCTGTCAAGAGAGCCATATAGGTCATCATGTACGAAATGCCCTCACAGAAGACACTCGGGTATATGTCGTAAGAGAAGGAGAAAGTTATCTCCGTCTGGACTGTCATGAATCTCTGTAGGTCAATTGTGAGTGCGGTCTCGTAGGTCGCTGCGACTGCGTCAGCGAGGGCTATTGCTTCAGCTTGGGAAAGGTCCGCGAAATAGGTATTCTCTCTCAGTGTCGGTACGATAATCACTGGGCTGACGACAATCTCCAGCATAGCTGTGGGCCCACCGACAACTCCATTCGGAAATGCCGTCATGCCGCTCAGTTCGAACACCGACATGCTGACATATCCGTCATCGTTCTGCATCTGATTCTTCACTACGTTCTGGAGCGCCGTTATGTGGGAGAACCCGTATTGAGTGGCGTTGTAAGCACCGCCAACCACGTTGTATACTCCACCCCATGGATCTATAAATGAGTCCACGACTTCCATGGCCTGAATGCTTTCTGGGCCATCAACGGTCGACTCTTGAACAGAAGAGTTCAGACGAGGCGTGCTTGTCGCACTCCCGGCGCACATCGGCATCACAAGAGTGACCCCGATGAACACGGCAAGGAGCGCGTACTTCGCTCTAAAGTTCATCTTTTCTTCTCCTCTGAAAATGAGTCTGTGATTTGCCGGCATAGTAGACCCGCCAAACCACAACGACTGGCTCGCCTTCACAGGCTTTCTATATGAAGCTTCTCTTGATGTTCCCCACATTGCCGAGAGAAATCGGGATGCCGGCAGCAGTCTTAGTCATTGTCTGTTCGGAATCGGGTGGCCAGATCTCTCCGGGGAATCATCCTAGTACCGGGGGCGATACATGTGTTACAGGGTGCACAAGGAATCGGCAAGACCAAGGGCCCAAAGATGAGGGACTTCGTCATTTGAGTTCTTCGAAGCTAAAGACAGCTTCAGTCTACCTGCGAAGGAGGGCTGTATTGCCATCACTAGTTCGTCTGCCGTTTCGAAGGCGGCCGTGTCTTGTTTTCCAGAACATATAGCAGCTCAGCTTCTAGTGTGGTCTTTACCGTAGGCTTTTCAATGATTGTCCCGACCCTGTTTCCTCTCTTGTCGAAGATCTCAATCCAAGGTATCGCCTTCACTTTCCATTCCTCAACCTCAGGGGGAGAGGGAGGTATGGCCCACTTATGTTTGGGGTCGAGCGGAGCGGTCTTTATACCACCGAACACTCTGACATCGAGGTCAATCTCTTCCTCAAGATGTGCTAGAACGGGAATAGCGTTCTTGCAGTCCTTGCACCAGCCTGCACTGAGAACCACGATTGTCACGTCCCTAGCGAGCTTCCTTAATGCCTCAACGATTCCAAAGTCCAGCTGATAGTCCTCATACACGTCCAAGAAGCCCTGTTTCTCACTCTCAGGAAGGGATTCGATGTACTCGGTTGCCGATTTCGTCCTGTCTCTGATGCTCCGCAGGTCGACCAATTTCAGTCAAACGGTGCCAGCTTCGTCAGGCTAAAACCCTTTCTTTCGCCGAGGCGTACTGTCTCTATCGTGGGCCGGTCATGAGTCCTGAGGCGCAGAGTGGGAGGCTCATTTCACTGAAGACTGCTCGTACCACCCTCAGTTGAGCCCGGACCACTCTCAATCTGATCCGGCACCAGAGTCCGCTCAGGGGGAGCCCCGACTCGCGTTATCATATGATGTGCTTCTGTCAAAACAGCCACGAAGGGAAAGATGAGTAGCTTGAATGTAACGCCAATGGCTGTAGCAAGCGCTGGTTCTGCGAACAATACCGAGAGAAACGCATCAGCGAAATAGTAACCCGAAGCGAGAAAGAAAGTTAGGGCGGCTGAAGACTCAGCTGTCAATGTCCAATGGGCGCGGATGTGTGATTTCTCTCTAAGGGTCTCGCCAACTGAGCCCATAGTATAGATTACAAAAAAGACGGAGATTGATACCGAGACCCAGTTGATGCCAACGGTAATGGGTCTGCCAGCTTCGTAGATGAAATAGGCAGAGTAGAGCGAGATGAACAAGCCGAATAAAGCGAGATTGTCGAGAATCGTTGTGTGACGATGCCTCACCATGTAGAGGAAGTTGGCGAAGTTGAAACCGAGGGCAAATACAGTTCCTACGATTAGCGGAATTTCTCTGGGCTGATTAAGGATTTCAGAAGGATTCAGTACATAGACGGTGAAATAGAAGGACCCGATTATCGCTGCGTAACAGAAGAAATTGCTGAGAACCGCGAGGCCCTTGATCAGCAGATTATGCGATTTCATGTATACATCGTCTGCGTAGTGCAGACTGGTTCTGGTGGCAAAGAATGCTTGGAATGAAACCCAACCAAAGAAAGCTACGCCAAATATCAAGAGAAGAAACGCTGCCAAGAAACGAGTCCAGACAACCAGCACCAAATAGCCGCTTAGTGCAAGCCATGGTAGCAGAATCGAGAACGACTTGCGGTAGGATGTCTGACTTGCAATAAGTCGTTCCAAATGTAGTAACGCCAAAGCGGCTGCTAGCATGAAGAAGAAAGGCCATAGACCGCCGGTCAGTATTGTCAAGGTAAGAAGAATGCCACTTGGTATAACATGCGGACCATAACTGTAGATGAATGTCGTCCAAATCAGACCAAAAACAAAAACTACGCTTAACCATCTCAGTCGCTTTGATGCCCAGAATAGACTGAACGAGTGTGCAAACGATGAAAGCATCCTCTCCTCCTTTTCCTTAATCTTCTCCTCTTCCTTCCTGATTGCTGCTTCCTCTTTTCTCATCGTCTCTTCCTCCTTACTTACCTCTCCATTGATCCGTGGAGCTGTTCAAGGCATGTGATGAAAGGGCCAAAGCCGATTTCATTGTCGCCAGTGCCGGGTGTCACCTTGTCTGGGGTTGTCCGGGTTGAACACACTGAAATTCTTTACGAAGCAACAAACAGGTTTTGTTTGCGGCATAGCAGTGAAAAGATACCTGGCTTTTGAACAGACGTCGTGGGAACTCTCTTAAGTGAACCCGTCGCAGCCGGTGTCAACCAAGGGTGGTTCCGAGTATTGCCCACTGAAGTCTTCAAGATAATACTTGCAGGTCCTCGAAATGTGGGCAAGACATCTCTTCTTCGGAGATACCTCTCTGGCAGATTCGAGCCGCAGTACACTGCCACAATCGGCGTTGATATGAACGTGGCTTCTCTTGACTTCCCTGACGGCAAGGTGGTTCTTGATGTAATTGACTTGGCCGGTCAACAGTCTTTCATTTCTCTCAGAAATCGCTTCTATCAAGGAACGCATCACCTTATTCTAGTATTTGACATGACGGACCGACCAACTTTCGAGGAAGTTCCAAAGTGGTATGATGCGATTACGCAGGGAGCATGCCCATCACCCGGAATGCACCTCACGGGCTCCCTCGTTGGCAACAAGGCAGACATGGTTCAGAAGCTTGCTTTGACATCGCAAGAAGGACAAGACTTGGCAGAGCTTCTGTCAATGCAATACTTCGAGGCAAGTGCGAAAACTGGGCAGAACGTGAGCGAGATATTCTTGCATGCTGCAATCTCATGTCGAATGACCCTGCAATCACTGAGGCAAAGCAAGCAGGTCTGAGTCTGCGTCGACTCTACGAGTCGATTATTGAGTTGCTGCCGTCATCCTGCAATCGGCAATCCTCATCGAGGGGATAAATGTCGGAACGTCCACTTCCCACCAATAGACTTGCTTTCTGTCGTTTCCTAATGCGGCTATGTTCTTGAACATGCGAAGTATGTTGTCGCTGATTCTGAGATTCTTTATCGGTTTCGTCTTTCCGTCCTTTACCAAGAACATCGCATCTCTCGGTATTGTTGAGAAGTCACCAGTCTGGTAGTTCTGCCATCTCGTGTACCAGTTCGATGTGACGAAGATGGTTGGTCTGTTACCTTCGAACAGAGAATCAGGCGAGATTGTCCCGTTATCGAAGACGACGTTAGTCGATCCTGGCAGCAACATCATTAGACCGGAGGCAATCGGAATAAGCTGTGAGTTGCCGGTTGACTGCGTTTCGTACATCTTTGCGGTGCTTGTATTGTGTATCAGCGACTTCAGAACTCCCTTCTCTATTATGGTTGTCCTTCGTGTCGGGGTTCCTTCGAAGTCGAAAGATGCAGACCCCAGACCTCCGGGGTATCTTGCGTCGTCGTATGCGTTGACTTCCTCCGAACCAAGAAGCTGCCCCATCTTATCACCTAGAGGAGAACTACCCGTCAGTATCAGGTATGGGTTAGCTGTCTGAGGCAGGAAACCCATCACATTAGCGGCTACAGTAGGGCTTAGCACGAGGTCGTATACGCCCGGCTCACCCTGCTTAGCTCCTATAGCTTGCTTGGACAACATGCCCGCATGAGCACCTGCCTCCACAACTTGACGTTCTGACTCAAGCAGTTTCACGCCGCAGCACAGGCCTTGACCGGAGTAGTCAAGCTCATTCTGAAAAGCTCTGATATTGAAATCGAATGCCGTTCTCTTTGTTGTTCCCTCTGGCCCGAGGCTTGAGCGCATGAAAGCAGTGTCCTTAGAAAACTTGAGGGCTCCTGCTGTCCTCTTGGCTCCTTCTCTTAAGGCAGCGCCAATCGCGGCGTTGATTATTCCTGGAGCTCTCTCCACATAGTCGTCGATTCGCTCATCGAACTGACCGGGCAAATCATCGAAGCGGGTCGTGGATTCTTCAATCCCGCGGTAAATCGAAGACTCAGGCAGACGCTCCGCCAAGGAGACAGTGTCTTCAACAGCCGCTAGAACGTCATTCTCTGAACCTACTGACCTCTGTGAAGAGCATGTCTTGGCCTTTCCCACTACCACGAATAGCTCAAGCCTAAGGTCCTCCCATCTGTTTGAAATGTCCACTTGGCTCTGGGAGAACCTGATTTGTGATCCCGTTGAGCGGATGACCTTGGCAATGATACCGCTGACTCTTCCGCTTGCCCGATTGATCGCCGCATCTGCAAAAGACTTCAGCTCACCGAGACTTGACATCAACCCATTCCTCCAAGTCTAACATTTCTGATGCGAATGTGTGGGCCGCCTGCATAGACGGGAACGCCCTGCATCGGATCGCCTTTGCCGCATGTTCCTGCGAAGTCGAGCACGAATTCCTTTGAGACTCCGTCTATCGCACTCAGGAGACCGACGCTTGTTGTCTCAAGTACCGGTCTACGAACCATTGTGTCAGTGAGCTCTCCGTTTCTAATCAAGTATGCCTCAGAACCGGTATACTTCGACTGAAACCTGCGGTCGTCTATGTTCCATTCTTGGAAACTCTTCATGTAGACGCCAAGCTTGACGTCCTCAATGAGTTCTTCGAATGTCAAATCACCCGGCTCGAAAAACGTGTTTGACATTCTGATGATTGGCTCTCTATTGTAACTCGAGGATCTTGCAGCTCCGTTTGACTCTTTTCCGAATCTGAGACCAAATTCCCTGTTGAGAAGAGGCTCGTTCGCAATTCCATTCTTGATGAGGCGGCGTTTCCTTGCCTTGACCCCCTCATCATCATACAAGTAGAACCCGCTCGTCTGAGGAATGGTGGGATCATCGGAGACATTCACGACAGTAGAGCCTATCCTCGATTCCTCAATCTTGAGGTCTCTCCAGAAACTCTCCCCTGCTTGGGCACCTTCTCTCCCCATGATTCTGTCGCCCTCACTAGGGTGGCCTACGTTCTCATGGCTGATAATACCCGCTACCTCTGAGCCGACAATCATGTCGACGGGCTGATCTAGGAGTTCAGGGACTTTCTGTGCTTCCTCTGCTGCCCTCTTGAGGTGAGATACCTGATCGGCAACAACATCAGCCAACTTGGATTCTTTGAACGCCTCCCAGCCCCCAGATCGTGTCAAGTCTTTGATTCTCTGTTCCGAACCGTTCTTCCCTTCAGCTGTCAGGAGGACAAATACCCGAGTAAACGAGGTATCAGCAGTGATTTCCGTTCCTTCACTGGTTACCAAGTACTTCTCTATCTTGGTCGGCATCAGCATCAGGGTGTAGTAGGAAAGGCCTGCCATCTGCTTGTTCAACTCTTCAGCAGTGGCCATCATGGTATCGACACCAATGTCTTCGAGAGGCTGCTTTGCTTTGACAGACCAACTAGCTCGATTGCTGACTGACTTGCCAAGTTCAATCTTCTTCTTCCGCTTGGCATTCTTCGCCATGCGGAATGCAGCGCGTACTGCATCCTCCGCCAGCTGCTTCTCCATTCTGTCGAAGGATCCAAAACCCATGCTGCCTCCAACAAGCAGACGAACGCCAATCCCTGAAGAGGGTTCTTGTCCGCCAGAGAGCAGCTCACCATTTCGATACCCGACACCCTTTGCCCGTTCGCGGACATATCGAGCTTCCACGTAGCTTGAACCAAG
>PRDJ01000011.1 GCA_003345555.1 Candidatus Thorarchaeota archaeon | reverse complement strand
CATCATTGCACCGAACAAAGCGATGCAACCGACGAAATCGATTAGAAGCGTGACTGGGTTATTCACTATTGTCCCAAACGCTGACGGAAGGCTTGACATCAGTACGACGAATATGAAGAGAGTAAGAGAAGCAAGACTTCTTCTTTTTGTGAGGCTGGACAGTGAAAGAATAATCATGCTCAATGCAAGCGCAGCCATTAGAGTGAAACCCAGCGCCCAGACTAGGAGACCTACGTTGTCGAGGAAGCCAATGCCTAATCCCATGCACAGAAGCACGTATTGGAGCACTGCTGGAAATGTCAGAATGAACAATGAGAAGAGCATAAGGCTGAGGAGCTTTCCAATGACATACTCGAGGCGCGTAATCCTCGAGAAGTAGGTCTCTGTAGTTCGATACAACTTGTCATCTGAGATGAGGCCTCCTCCCACGACAGACAGAAGAAGAAGCCAGAGAAAGCTGGTTCCCACAGATGTCAGTCCTAGGCCGCCAGTGAATGGTCCTGTTTGGGTCGTTATCCGGTTAAGTATCGAGACCATCCCTAGCACGGAGTCGGTATAGGATCCTTGGAACAACTCAGTCAGTGTGATTCCGAGGAGCTCAGGTGGTACTAGTCTTGCTAGAACTATGATTACTACATCTTGAATGATGAGGTTGAATATCATTATCACCAAAAGAAACTTAGTGAATCCTGACCGCCGAATAGCCTCAATCAAGTTGAACCAAGCAACTGAGACAGTTCTGTAGAGCCTGCCCAGTCTCACGCCAGTAAACGGCCGGAAGCCGAATTTTCTTACATAGGTCTCATCTGTGCCTTCTGTGCTCATTCCATGTCACTCCTGCCTTCAACAAGCGACATGAACACGTCCTCAAGTGTTCGCGTCTTTGGTCCTAGATAGCGCAGGCCCAGTGAACGTTCCTTTTGGATTTCCTCTAAGACCTTCATCTCAACGTTCTCGGTCCTTTGGACGTCGACATACTGTCCCTCGCTCGCGGCATCAATGCCTCTCGACTTTAGTCTGGAGACAAGCAGTTCAGGATTCCCAGCAACTTTGAGTCTGACGGTCCCAGAGCTATCAGCGAGCATTTGAGACACGTCCCCATTCGCAATAACTCGTCCCCTTCCTAATATGACCACCCAGTCACAGACCCGCTGAACATCGAACAGAAGGTGAGAGGACAGGATTATGCTCTTCTTCTCCTCGACATACAGCTTCTTGATCAACTCAAGCATCTGATGGCGTCCGCTGGGGTCAAGGCCGTCCGTTGGCTCATCGAGTATCAGG
This sequence comes from Candidatus Thorarchaeota archaeon, assembly GCA_003345555.1. GTDB lineage: Archaea > Asgardarchaeota > Thorarchaeia > Thorarchaeales > Thorarchaeaceae > OWC5. The sequence goes on along the minus strand of PRDJ01000011.1, from coordinate 13,595 downwards.
AGTTCCGGGTCGTGGACAAGAGCGGTCGCCAATTTGCACTTTTGCATCATTCCGGTGCTGTATTCGCCAAGGCGTCTGTACCTCTCCTCGCCCAGCCCGACATAGTGTAGCGTATCGTGAGCTCTTTGTGCTGCTTCCACTGAGTTCAAGCCCGAAAGCCTGCCCATGAAAGTCACGTACTTCTGCGCAGACACGTCAGGCATCGTTGGCGAGAACTCTGGCGAGTACCCGACGTGGTCTCTTATATCATTGAGCGAAGCGGGCATTGGTCTGCCCAGCACAGTCGCTGAGCCCGAATTGAACGGGATGATGCCCATCAAGACACGAATCAAGGTTGTCTTGCCAGCGCCGTTCGGTCCCAAGAGACCAACTGCTTTCTTGGGCGCACTTACGCTGATTTCTTGGAGCGCCAGCGTGTGGCCGTAGAGCTTCTTCAGTGATTGAGTGCTAAAAGCTTCGGAACTCAAGGGTGGACCTCAACGGCAGATACATGGTCCCCTATATTAATAATCGCTCACAAGTAATGAACGCAGCGGATTCACAGAGGGCTTATGTGTGAGTTAGAGTCACAAGTATGAATTCCTCTTGAGGTGCAATACGAATGCCACCCAATGACGTCTGAACCTGAATGAACTGTAATGCCCCTTCCTTGAACATCTGCCCAATTACTTCCTTTGTTTTTCCGATTAGAGCGCCCAGAAGTGCGGAGACCTCCTCACAGCGCTCCGGAGTCAGTCCCCAGCTATTTATCGTAAAACCCTCAGGGCTGATAAAAAGCGCCGCATAAACGTCCGGGAACTTGGACGTAATGTTCTGGATGATCCTCTCGAAAATCTCACGCTTGGGCATTGCAGGCATCATTTGCACATCCGTGAGGAGCTTCTGCCATCTCCCTGTCAGCGCAAGTTGGAATTTGTAGAGAAAAGGTTTTTCCTGCTATCTCCCTAGGCGACTTGCATACATGTGGTTGATGTTCCTCCATATTAGCGCAGAGCGGCCATCCAAGGGGCCGATTTTGCGACATGATTCTGAGGAAAACGACGTTGGTAGGCTGCAATAATCAGGCCAAAGCAGAGGAGCAACGGCGTGGGAAGCCCGGAATATCCAACTGCGTGGTATAACGAGAATTGGAGAATATAGAAGATGTCGACGGCGAGGTAAGGCATCTCAGCGACAATTCCTGTCAAGAGAACTAACGTGAAGTTCATACTGCCTTGGCAATATCTGTACAGCACAAACGCGAAGAACAATCGTACGAGTATGAACAGGAGAGAGACTCCTATCTGATAAGCTGAAGATACCAGAACGAGACCCGCGTAGTACCCCCCGTTGCCGTAGGTCCACCAATAGGCAGACAACTCCCAGTATGAACTCCACCAATCAGAGTATATGTAAAACTGAACGGGAGCAGCTACTGCGAGTAAGGATCCCAACGCAAGTACTCTCTCTGGCCGCAGCAACATACCTTTCTCCGGTTCTGTGGGTGCCCAGGAGCTCCATAGGCGGTATGCAGCTACCTGAAGAAAGGGAATGGGAACGTAGTATGTAGCCGGGCTGTACGGCACTATCAGTTGGTACAAATCTGCACACAATGCTAGAATCTGAGGGAGGAAGCTAAACCCCAGAACCAGCTCATAGCCGCGTTTGCTTATCCTGCCTTTACTGGATAGCCAGATGCCGAGACACAGGAGAGCGTTGAAAGGAAGCCCTGCCAAGGCGAAGGCATTGGGAAAGAGTTCGATTGTTGACGATATGCGTGTAGCGAATGCGCTCGTTCCGGTGCTATAGTACCATAGTGAGGAATACAAACGGAAGACGATGTTCGTTCCGAAAACAAAGAACCCTAGCAGCGTTGGAAGCAGGAAACCGGAGATTAGCAGGACGTACTCAGGTAGGCGCATTCCCGAGAAAGTCAAGGAGTTGTAGACCCATGTCGTGAAAGCGAACAGTAGAATGCTCGCTGCAAGAAGGCACAGGCCCGTACAGAGTCGCTCATAGAACCCGGGCAGGATCACTGCGTATGGAACACCATCCCAGACCGCGACTATATACTCCTCGTAATCGAAAGTCACTGTATTGTTGGCCCCTTCCCAGTATAGAGCGATGGTGAACGTCTGCACAGGATAGCCGTAGTCAGGAATCGATTCTTGACTCATAACGCCAGGAATGAATTCGCCAGATACGAAGCTCATGTTGGAAAGAACGGTGCCATTTGCTGCCCTGACCAATATGCTTGCATTTCCAGCTGAAACATTGAAGTGAGGTATATGGAGTCTGACCGTCTCGATTGTTACGTTGACTCCTGGTGTCGTTGAGTTCAGTTCAACCTCTACATGGTTATAACCATCTGATGCCCAAAAAGAGCCAGAGTCGCTGCGTATCTGAACAAAGAAAGTACTGGACCAAAGCAGCGCAATGCTTCCAACTAACAAGGCGAGAACGACGAATGGCCTTACTTGTTGTCCTTTGATCTCCCGCACTGACACCACAGGCAGGCGTTGTTGGTGTAGGCGGCTTTTCATCTTTCCGCTACCATTCTCGACACATAGGAGGTGACCGGCTCTGTGGGATGAGAAGCACGAGCACCGAGAGATGAGCTGCCAAGGTTGTCCCATTCAGTGGCCGGACCGGGTGCCTCATACGTCCTGAGTTCTTAAGCGTGACGAGGAGAAAGATTCAAGCGCGCAAGCCCGAGAGTCGACCTATCATTCGGTGAGTTCGGTTGAAGTACCACGACGAGATACTAGGCCTTCAGGGTCACCGTGCTGGAGTAGCGCGTGCTATATCGAGAGTGGCACCAGCTCCATTTGTGAATCTGTATGTAGGGATTATCATGTCATGTTTCTCACCGATTACCCTTGGTCCCTTTCTTACTCCTTTCACTAGCGTAATCATTTGTCTCGTCCTGATGGTCGTTGCACCTGTCTCGCCGATCGTGATTCAGGCTCACAGAGGCAAGGTTGATCTTGATGTCTCGGCCCGAGAAATGAGGCTGCGGTTCTTTGCATTCTCTCTGCTGTGCTATGTTGCTGCCTATGTAGTATACTGGTGGTTGCAGTGCGACATCATGAGGGTTCTTGCTGCCGCCTACTTTGGCGTGACCTCCGCTGTGATGATCACAACTCTTCGGACAAAGATATCGGTACATGCCGCAGGCGTGGGAGGACCTGGCACGGCACTCCTGTTCGTTTATGGGATGGCGGCGCTTCCTGTTGTCATCTTATGGATTGCTGTAGTGTGGGCAAGAACGACTCTTAGACAGCACTCACTTGCTCAGTCTGTTGGCGGTATTCTGATTGGGATGGCTGTAACGTTGGCCGTATATTCACTGCTATATCAATTCTAGATGGCGAGACACCCCCCATATATGGTGCTTGGAAGACACAAAACCGGTGAATGCATGCAGATACGAAGAGCATTCATATGTGAATTTTGGCCACTTTGTTCTGGAAAGAGCTCGTGCTAGAGCTCGACATGACCTTGCATTGAGAAGGGATCCAGATGCAGGAGCAGACAGTGTGTCCTGGATGCGGCACTAAAGTTGGGAAAGGCTCGACGCATTGCTACAGCTGCGGCCGCAAGCTTACGGGAGTTCTAGACAATTCGGACACGGTGCCTTCTCAAACAGAGTCACCCCAACCATCGACTGAGGCGACAAGGCTCTCGACATTGGCAGGCCTCGAGGATAAAATGCTGGGGATGCTAAGTGAGGCAGAGGAGACATCAACAGCGCAGAGCAAATCCGCGAGCCAAGCAGAGTCTGGCGCCCTACCACCAGTGGAGGAATTAGAACTCGAAGAACCCTCTGCCGGTTCCGGCTCAGACAAGGCGACCGATGAAGAGGAATTCGAGAGTTTATTGTCTGATTGGGATGCAGAAGAGCTGCAATTGCCAGAAAGGGAAACTCCGGTTAAGAGCGTGGAGAAGGCATCTCCTGTTGTTTCAAGCCAGATGCCAGTAGCAGAAGTCGCGGTAAAGCAGGTTCCATCGTCTCGGGAGGACTCAACTCTCGCTTGGGAGTATCCTGTTGTGAAAGAGATAGAAAGCAGCGATGTCAAGGAAGGCAATCCGTTCCAAGAGGTTGCGCCGCCGAAAGTAACATCAGAAGCCCCTGAGGTTAGCGATGACGAGTCCCGTCGGCAAGTTGAGCCCGAAAAAAGACCAGTATCAACAAAGGCCGCCGTTGCGCATTTGTTTCCGGAAGGCAGAGGAGTAACGAGTCGAGGTTTCATAGATGCTGTGGTCGGCAAACCCACGAAGATCGGGACCGCAATCCCGATGCCTGAGCTTGAGACGCCTTCTTGCCCCAAGTGTGGCGCCGTAATAACTCAGGACGAGTTCGAGTACCCTGCGTATGTATACGATGCTATGGGCAGGGCTAGGCTTGAATTCGGCATGACAGAGCTGAAGGACAATGAACATGAGAGCGCAATCGAGTCGTTCGAGATGGCAAAGAAGCTGTTCGAGAAAGCAGGCAATAGCAAGATGGTGGAAGAGAGTACAAGACGAGCAGACGAGGGCTACGATGCCATCGCCGAATCGCACTTTGTCCAAGGCGAACGCCATCTGAAGTCAGCTGAATTCGAGTGGGCCATCGTTCAGTTCAAGAAGGCCAGAGAGTTCTACATGTTTTCTACGGATGCTAAGAAGAGGGCAAGGTGCGCGGAGAGAACTCGTGAGTGCTATGCCGCATGGGGAAGAGCGCTGGAGACAGAGGGGGACTCACTCGCAAAGAACGGACAGTCAAGAGAAGCTCTTACAAAGTACAAGGAAGCCGCTGAGAGATTCAGAGAGGCAGAAGATCCGCGGAAGCTCAGTGGTCTTGAGCGCAAGATAAGGAAGGCTTAGCAGGGGTATCCTCCACAACCGCCTTTCTCCATGTTGTTGGCTCAATCATGACAAGTCTCGGTCAGCATCATGATTCATTGGAATCGGTGAAGGCTTCAGCTTTGGCCGTGATGACACCAATCATGTCTCTTTTCGGGGCTCTGAAGAGTCTAGACTCTATATCCAATCGCCAGTCTCGAGCTTCCTCGGAATGTATTCGTCTGTTAGGTATTCGAACCCGTGGCTAGCAAATGCTTGGATTTCCGCCTTCTCTTTTATCCTCAGCATCAACTGCAGATCTTCGACCCAAGGATCATTCTTCTGCACGAACGGCTCCTTGAGCATCTCCTTCACTCGTTTGATGTCAGCTGGCATCATTGGAATACGCACACTCTTTGGAATCTTGAATTCATCAAGGTCTCTGCTAAGCACTCCGAGAAGCTTCAGTTCCGGCGTAGCTATGAATGGCGACTCGTAGCTCAAGCGCTTGCTGCCTCTTAGAAACACAGAGTAGATGTAGTGACCGTATGGGTCTGAGTCCATCAATGCGAATGCTGGAATCTCAAGTTCCTTCACCATTGTCTTGAGGAAGGCTCTCGTAGCTATGTCACCAGATCCTTTTCCGGTAATCACAATACAGGGTTGCCTATTCCAGTATTTGGCTTCCGCAAGTCTCATGACGGCTGCGTCCTTCTCCGACAGCAGGATGAACTCTGCATCACTCTCGACGATCTCGACCTGATCCAAGAAGGGTGTTATGGCCCAACCGCCTGTTCCCATTTGCGTTAGGTCAATTCTATCACCCGCGTCTCTGATAACAATCCTTCCCATGGCCGAGCCTCTTGCGGCAGCCACGACATGGATGCTGTCACGGGTTGTAGGCAGCATTGAAGCGACATCTTCAATAATCTTGTCACTGTATCTTTGGTCTCTGAACAGATTGACATCGGCGTAGTAGAGCTCTCTTTTCGTTGCATGGAGGCCAGATCGGAGAAGCTGATAGACAATCTCCATTACTCGGGCTGTTCTTGTCGCGTCCAAGACCGATGCAAGAGAATGATAAGGCCGAGATATAGTACGCATGCCTAGAAGCAGTAGATCCTTGATTTCGTCCCAGACAATGTTGTCTGCCGATCTGCTTGGAATCTCGAATGATGGGCGGCCTGTGGTCATGGTCTCATTGAGAACTTCAATTGCCGCTTCGACCAATCTGGCAGTCGTCTCATCGGATGTTAGGTCGGCGACTTGGACGGTGCCGGAGGCGAAAGCTGGAGCCTCAGATCCTGCTGCGGCTTCCGCCTTTTCGGCAGCACGATAGCGAGCTTTCAGTTCCCTGCGTAGCTCGAGCACGGATTCGGGTACGGGAAGACCCGATGATTTGATTACAGGTCTGGGACGTTTCTCGATAGGCTTCTTGGCCTTGGCTTTCTGTAAGAGCGGGGAGACGACTGTCTCCTGGGTCTTTGCCTTGCCCCGTTTCTTAGTTGGGGGCGCTGCGGCTCCCCTTTTCGGTTCCGGAGCAGTCTTTGAAGCTTCCTCTGCCAATTCCGCAAGCTGTCTTGAAGTGATAGCTTCCTTTGCGGCTGAGACAATTGACTTGGCGCGATCCTTGCTGAGACCAGCAACAGTGCGTGCCAGGGCGTCGGGACGTGATCTTGAAACGCGCGCAACCGAATCATAGCCCGCTTCCCTGAATCTCTCTGCGAGCTTGGGACCAACGCCTGGCAACTCCGTGAGCTTTATGTCATATTCCTTAGTCTTGCTGCCCTCTTCATCTGACTTCGCGGTCGCAGTCTCTGCAGCACTGTCTTCGGCAGCGAGAAGAGCTGCTCCACTCACTGGAGTAGCCGCCTCCACTGACAACGTCTCGTCTGTCACCGACCTGCCGCGAAGATACTCTGTGGCAGTGCGAATGATTTTCTTTGCTTCCTCAACGTTCAAGCCCTTGATTCTGCGTGATAGCGCGTCGGCTCTCGCTTTGGACAGCCTCTCTACTGAGTCATAACCGGTAGATGCCAGCTTCTGTGCGAGCTTGGCTCCCACTCCTGGCAAGAGCTTCAGGGCGGTGCCTTCTTGGCTGGGAACTGATGGGGTGCGTTCGGTACCAGTTTTCTGTTTGGGCTCTTCTTTCTTCTCCTTTGCGGGCTTGCTGGCAGGATGCTTCGGTCTTGGAGACTTCGAGGGAGCGACTTTCGAGGATTGCTTCTTCGTCGCTTTCGCAGATTGCCCTTTCTTCGTACTCTTCTTATCGTTTGCACGAGCGTTGTTGTGCTTTCTTGCTCGCGTGCTGCTCTTGGCTGACTTCATCTTTTGCATCCCCGATTTCTTTGATTCGATGAGCTCTCCCAATGTCGTCTGCACTGGCTGGCTGTCCTCATCCTTGTTTCCGACCACTACTCATCCTTGCCCCCAGAAGAGAAGCCTTCATCTCCGCTGGCAGAGGAATCTGATAGTATCTCTTCACCGAGAACATCCACACCAACCTCCTCTTCATCTGCCTCGAGTTCGAATCCTGAGATAGCATCCCTCAGCTTCTGTGCAACAACTTCAGCGTCAAACTGCTTCTTTCGTTTGCCATCGTTTGCGACTGTAACGAGACTATGAGCGAACTGGTCTGCATACATGGCCAGAATACCAGCTCTCTTCGCCTTCCGCTGTGCAGTATCTCGTTTTGTTATGAAGGACCTGAATTTCCTCCCTGCATCTTCAAGGGCGAGTTTGATTTCTCTGATCAGTACTTCATCTTCGGCGAGAGCCTGCTTGCTCTTTCCTTTGAACATAACATGTACGTACGCGCCGCACACGTGTATGAAGAGCATGACAGGTCCTCTTGGTATCCCGTTATCAAATGAATCAAGCTTGTAGTTCTTCCAATTGACCGAAGCAGTTGCCTTCCACATGGCACAGTCACTGTTGTCTCTAAGCTTCGGAACCCTGTTGACATATCTCCAGAGTACCGCATTGGCAGATGATGCAGGTTTTATGTCGCCACCATAAGCTATACAGGCCTCGACGGCAAATGACAACCCCTTACCCGAGCAAGGCTTCCTTGTGATTGCTGCCGCAAATTCCGGCTTGAATGCCGACTTGATGGTCCTCTCGAATACTTCCTCTCCCACAGGGACAACAGTATCAGTTGGTGGAGCGATGTATTCTTCACTTGAGAACGATTTGTACAGGAATTCTGTCTCTGTCTTCGATAATGAATCGGTAGGGGTCCGACCGCTTATCGCATCGAGCTTGCGAATCCTTAGTTCCTTGTTTGTCTTCTCTAAAATCGCATTGGCTTTGTTTGAGCTCAGCCTGCAGAAGCCTCTTGTCAGGAATCCTTGAAGGTCCTTTTCTGTAGTCTCACGAAGCAGATCCTGGAACTCCCCTACTCTTATGCTCGCAGGATGAGCTTGGGCATACTTCGGTTCGTCTGGGAAGACACTGACCCGACGCGGGTACATATGTATCTCACCGTAAGGGTCTATGAACACAATTGTGATATGAGGGTCCAGCAAAGAAGCCATCTCAGCATACATGTCTGCGTAGCCTCGTTTGTACTGGATATTGAGATAGTAGAGTTTGATGTATGTGCCGTGCTCCAAAGGGAGGTCCATCTCGAGGGGACCATTCACATACTCCTTCGTGTTAGCGGTGGTCGTATAGAACTCCGCGACTGTTGACTTGTCGCTATTGTATCTCTTTGTGACCACGAACATCGGCTTTCCAGTCGTATTCTGCGCATCACTAAAGGCAGATGGTGCACCAAAGCCCTGACTTCCTCTGGTCTGTTTGAGATGCTCTGACTTGCTGGATGCTAGGTAGATGCCGAACTTCTCTAGGTCTGCGGGCACCATGCCAATACCCGTGTCAAGACATATGAACTCGTAGACCTTGAATCCCTCTTCATCGTCTACAGGTACCAGGTCGGGCATCAGCACCTCTGTCACTTGAATTACTATCAGCGGCTCATGCCTTGTGATAAAGCTTCTAAACGGCACAAGGAATTTCCTGAATCGGGTCAGGTGTGCTTCGAGGTTCTCCTTAGGTCTTGGTGGTATCTCAACAGCCTTTCCATCTCGAGTATCCTTCTCGATTTTCTTGCTAAACGCGATTGTGTCCGATAGCTGATCCTTGAATCTCTCCTTGACTTCCTCCGCCAGTTTCGGGTCGAGTTGGTCGCTTAGTCTTGGTTTCCTGTCGAGTTTCCACCACATGCTTTCAAGTGCATCAGCTGAATTGTCTAGGAACTCAATCGCATATTGAGTGTGTTTGTTGAGCCCGGTCTCGAAGCCGACAAGCTGTGTCCGCTTTCGCATGAACTTTGCAATTGTACCTTGTCGGATCTCGCCCGACTCTTCGGTGGTGACTTCGACCGCTGGTGCACTCTTTGTAGGTACAGACTTCCTCACACGTCTTGCGCGGGCGGTCTTTCTTACCTTCTTTTCCTTCACAGGCTTCTTTGGCGCCTTCGTGGCGACGGTCCTCCTTGCGGTTTTCCGTGGACCTGCTGTCTTTGCAGTCTTGCCCTTTTCGCCCTTCTTGGCTTTCTTTCCTGCGGAAATCTTCTCCTTTGAAGTCAATCAATCCACCTCGAGACGAAGTACAATATCGTGGGTCATGATAGCTTGTGTTCAACAAATGAACGTGTTTAGTTCGGAATGCTGGAATGGGTTATCTGGCCCGTGAGTCCCTCGATGTGCATTTATTACTTTCCCGTTGTTCCCCGGCGTTAGTCATACGTCCGGGGGCTGACACCGAAACAGTGAATGGGGTATCTTGTCGCCAGGACCTCAACTCCACGTATGTGCCTTGTGGCTAATATAGACAGCCTTTTCCGAGCATGTTTCCCCATTCCGTCTGAGCCCCCGACAATGAGTGCTAAGAAGGTCAAGGTCTTCGCAGTTCTAGGCATACCTGTGATTGACGGTCCTGCCGACATTGCTGAGCTCTTGATATCTGCTCTCAGTCGGCAGAAGACTCCGTTGAGAGATGGAGATGCGCTCGTCATATCACATACACTAGTGTCCAAGGCAGAGGGTAGGGTCGTGGACCAGAAAGACATTCAGCTTTCAGAGAAGGCAAAGGACCTTGCCGGGCGTAACGGGTTCGATCCATTTCAAGTCGAGCTGGCTCTCAGGGAGAGCCGTGAGGTTCTTCGAACTGAACGCGTGTTGATAACAGAAACGCTGTATGGCTTGGTGTGCAACTTCAGTGGCGTGGACCATTCAAACGCACCGGCAGGCGGGTATGTCCTTCTTCCCTTGAATCCGGATGCCAGTGCTCAGCGCATACGGGAATCGTTACTGCATCGAACAGGCCTTCACAAGCTTGCTGTAATCATATCTGATACTCAAGGCAGACCTTGGCGAAAAGGGTCTGTCAATCTGGCGATAGGATGTGCTGGCATCAGTGCTTTCAAGTTCAATAAGGGGAAAACCGACCTCTATGGCAGAGTGATAGAGAGGTCAACGGTCTGTCAGGTAGATGAGATTGCGGCTGCCGCTGAACACGTAATGGGAGAAGCAGGCGAAGGGACTCCTGTCATTGTCATAAGGGGTTACGGATACGAAGACGGCAGTGAGCATGGCCGGGACATCCCTCGTCCAAAGACGGAAGACATCTTTCGATAAGAATGCCGAAACCAATAGGATTCAGGCAATCTCGTACATGAACCTTTGCTTACCTAAGAGAAAGAAATGATGGACAGGCTATTCACCTGCCCAGTCCATTGGTTTGATATTACAGCCTTTGCCCGCATCTATCACAGAAACTAGCACCGGGACGGACAGGCTGCCCACAGTTGGGACAGAAACCGCCACGCTCGGTCGGTTGCCCTGTTATTGTGATTGTTGTGCCTCCTACGGGTCCTCTCTGAGCAGGACCGCCGCCTCCACCCTGCAAAGGTGCACCACACTGAGAGCACGAAGAAAGCCCTCTAGATGGTGCTCCACAATAGGGGCACTTCCCTTCTTGCTGTGCAGAGTTGATGTTGGCCATGAACGCAGGGATGACTTTGTCATGCTTGAATTCAAAGCGCATGTCCCCTCCGCTCTTCAAAGGCAGAACGAGCGTCTTGCCCATAGCCTGCGCCTGAGAAAACGCCACGAGAGGAAGCGCAATGCTCTGAGCACGTCCGTTCGCGTCCTTGTTGACAAATGAGTCTTGGGTCCATGAGGATACTGCAGAAAAAACGGCAGCTGCACCCAATCCTCTGCCAACACTCCTCATTGCATGACCTCCGATTCCTCCAGCGCGGCTTCCTATGCCTTCTAGCAATGCTGCACCAGCCACAGCCCCCGCAAGGGCGGCAAACTTCTTGATGGACTTGCCGGGCTTCTTATACCAGACAAGTCGAACGTCAGTCAGTTCTAAGATGCCGTCTTCGTCTCCGAACTTGACATCGTCTTCACGTATCATCTTCTTCTCATAACCCATTGTCGTTAGACCAGAATCTGAGAAGGATACAGTCATGAAACCTGGACGCTCTGACAGACAAATCACCACTCCACGTATCCGAATCAACAGATAATAACCTTGTCTTGATTACATCTGTCCAAGCGCAGCAAGGCGGCATTCTGCAGACGCATTCTATTTGGAAGTTGTGTCAGACGGGTCAGGGTCTGCCTGTGTTGATGCAGTCGTTATTGGTGAATCGCCCTGCTCTTTGCGTGAGGGCGCAACGGGAGCACTTACATCAGCTACAACTGGACGTGGGAACTTCATTCCTTTCCGTATCATCACCACTCCGATGAATGAGATCAGGCCGCAGGAAAACAGTGTAAGAGAAAAGCCCCATATGGCCGTTAACCATCCAAACAGCGCAATCTGTGGCATAGCCAGAATCGTGGCAATGGCTGGTTGAAGTGAGTACATGCTGTTCCGGATTCGGTTGGGTATGGCATCTATAACGATACGCTGAGTTAGTATGTCGGCGAACCCACCGAAGAAGCTGGTCGAGACGAAGGTCATGAATATAATGAGCAAAGGAACCGCGTTGTTAGATGGTATTTGAATGACTGGAATGCTTGTGAAAGGTATGAATAGCTGAACCATTGTGGCGTCGGTTGAAGGTGGCAGCAGGAACATAATTGTCGCGAATACAAAGAAAAAGACAAACCCGCAGGTCTGAATAATCCTGAATCTAGGTATCCATTTTTTCGGTTCAAACCTTCTGGACCAGGTGCCTGATACACCTTGAGAGAAGACCCCGGGGATGAACAGTAGAGTTCTGAAAGACGCTACTGCCACGTCCGTGAGCAAGTACAGATAGTACATCGGAAACAGTATGAGATTTCCCCAAACTATGATTGAGCTCGACGCTAGCATGGATCCAAATACAACATACTTGAGGAACGGATTATCCACCAGATAACTGACTCCCGACTTTAGAATCGAGCCATACTCCTTGGTAGACGGTCTCTCTGACCGACTCCCCCTAACCTCTGGCAGGTCACGGAGAACATAGAGAAGGGATATGGCAATTATCACACATAGCACAGACTGCAACTGGAATACCCAGGTCCTGCCGTAAATCAAAGCCATGACACTGCCCGGGATAAGCGAGAGCGTAGAGACAATCTGAAAGAGCATGCCGATTCTACCCTGCATAACCCCGTACTGTTTTCGATCAGTGTCCTTTGGAACTGCTACTCTGTAGTTGTTATCGAACCACGCTCCCCAAGCACCACTCTGCTGAGCATCAGCCACTCCTTGAATGGCATATATTGCGACGAGAAGCAAGTAGGGAGTGTCGTAGGTGACCTGTGATATCAAATAGAAAGTGACTGCATAGAGTACAAATGCAGTCGATAGTATGAAACGCTGTCCAATCCAATCTCCTACACTGCCTGTCGGGTAGTCCAATGCAGTCTGAACTGCCAATTGCACTACAATAAGCGGACCGATGAGTGCCATTCCCTGAATGTAGCTGCCTTTGCCCAAGGCTTCGGCGACGAAGATCACATAGAAAGTCGTAGAGAAGGTGACGGTAGCAGCCACCAATGGAAGAAAGACTCCCATCACTCTCGCCATGCCAAGAATAGCGGGGGGCGAATCCTTCAAGCCAAAGAATCGAGCCGTTAGCCTCATCTTGATTTCTATTCTCCCGGTTCGCTTCGAGCGGTTCTATTGGACTCAAGAGCACTGCGATGGGGATAAGAATCCTGCTCCGTCTCGAGCCGGTGTCTGGCAGTTATTTGCTTATGCACGTCAGCAACCTCACGGAGAGCAGCCCCCGTGTTTTGCTCACGAGGGCCGCCGAAGATGAGAGAGAAATGCTAGGCGGCACCTCAGGCCCAGTCGGTAAGGCCTTGAACCTCAGCCCACAATCTGGTGAGCGAGTTCTTGGCCGCCATCTCATATGGGTTGACAATCTTCGTATTCCATTATAAGATGAAGTCACATCAAGGGAACACAGAACGGGGTCGCATGACGCTACCTAGGACCAAAGAGCATGGATGACAGCTGACAGTCAAGCATATTACGAAGGAGAATGGACAAGTCGGCCACCAAATAACGATTGTGAGGACGGCGACGATGGAAGTCAAGAAGATAGCTGTGCTTGGGGCAGGTCAGATGGGCAATGGCATTGCCCACGTCTGCGCTCGAGCCGGATACGATGTCAAAATGCGAGACATCGAGCAGAAGTTCATTGACAAAGGTATTGCCACTATCAAGGGTGACCTTGAGAGAGGTCTCAAGAAAGGCAAGATTACTCAGGAAGAAATCGATTCTACGCTGCGCCGCATTAAGGGTGTCATTGATATGAAGGAGGCAGT